>NZ_JAVXKG010000014.1:0-66587 GCF_036647415.1 Algoriella sp. | reverse complement strand
ACTATGTTTTACATACAATAGAAGCAGATGGAGAAAAAGTATTTGTAGAGCAATCTAATACTGAAGAACCATTAACTTATTTAGCTGGAGCAGGAATGATGATTCCAAAATTCGAGGCTGAATTACAAGGATTACAATCAGGTGATAAAAAATCTTTCGTAATTTCTCCAGAAGAAGGTTACGGAGCTCGTGTTGAAGAAGCTGTAGCTCAATTACCATTAGATATGTTCAAAGAATCTGGTGTGCCACCAATTGGAGCGCTTTTACCGTTAACAGATGACGCAGGAAATCAATTTCGTGCAACAGTTGTTGAGGTTACAGATGAGGCTATTATTGCTGATTTAAATCCTCCAATGGCAGGTAAAACATTGAATTTTGATGTAGAAATTCTTAATGTACGTCCTGCTACAGAAGAAGAGTTGTCTCATGGACACGCTCACGGAGTAGACGGAACAGAAAGTCACTAAAAAATATTTCAAAAGGCTATTTCGATAAGAGATAGCCTTTTTTGTTTTTATTCTGAATATATCATTCAAATTAGATAAAATCCAAGTTATATTTTTCGCCTTGCTCCAACTAAAATCTTATCTTTGCAAAACAAACACATTTCACACAAAACAATACAATGAAAATAGCCGTATTTGTATCCGGAAGCGGGACAAATCTTCAAAATATTATTGATGCAATAGAAGATGGTACGTTACCAAATGTCGAAATTTCGATGGTAATGACAGATCGCGATTGCTATGCAATAGAACGTTCGTTAGAAAAAGACATCAGAACCTATGTCTTAGATAGAAAAACTTTTTCGGAAGATGCAGAACATAATTTAATTGATGAAGAAATTGATTTAATTGTTTTAGCAGGATTTCTAACGATATTATCTCCAGAATTCACTTCGAAATGGGGATCAAAAATGATTAATATTCATCCAGCATTATTACCAAAATTTGGAGGAAAAGGAATGTATGGAGCAAAAGTTCACAAAGCAGTTTTAGAAGCTGGCGAAAAAACATCAGGCGCAACCGTACATTATGTGACGGCTGGTGTAGACGAAGGTCAAATTATTTGTCAGGGAATTTTTGATATAGAAGAAGGTGATGAAGTAGCAGATTTGCAGCGAAAGGTGGCTGAAGTAGAAGGTAAGATTTTTATAGAAGCAATCAAACAAATCAGCGAACAATAAATATAGAATGCCTCAATGTCTTGTACATTGAGGTTTTTCATTTCCAATAAAATAGTAAACAAACAACAAACTTTAAAAACTAAAACACAATGCAAAAACAAGCGCTTATCAGTGTTTCTGACAAATCAAATTTGTTAGAATTTGCAAAATTCTTGGTTGAACAAGATTATAAAATTTTGTCAACAGGAGGAACTTACAAACATTTACAAGATAACGGAATAGAAGTTACAGAAGTAAAAGATGTAACTGGATTTCCAGAAATTTTAGATGGTCGTGTAAAATCTCTACATCCAGCTATTCACGGTGGTATCATGGCACGTCGTTCAGACGAAAATCACATGAATACGATTGCAGAACACGGAATTAATCCAATCGATATTGTCATTGTAAATCTTTATCCATTTTTCGAAAAGATGAATACAGGACTTTCAGAAGCAGAAATGATTGAGTTTATTGACATTGGCGGACCGTCAATGTTACGTTCTTCTGCAAAGAATTTTTACGATGTAACGGTTGTGACAGATGTAAATGATTACGAAATTGTGATGAGCGAAATTCGTGAGAATGGATCAACTTCTATCGAAACACGTAAATTATGCGCTGGTAAAGTGTTCAACTTAACTTCTGCTTACGATGCAGCAATTTCTACTTATCTTTTGAATGAAGATTTTCCACAGTTCTTAGAATCTTCTTACGAGAAAGTTATGGATTTGCGTTACGGAGAAAATCCTCATCAAAAAGCGGCTTATTATGTTGATAAAACGAAAAATGGTGCAATGAAAGATTTCGAATATTTACAAGGAAAAGAACTTTCTTTCAATAATATTCGTGATATGGATTTGGCTTACAAAGTCGTTTCAGAATTTGAAGAAATAACATGTTGTGCCGTAAAACATTCTACACCTTGTGGAGTGGCTATTGGCGATTCAGTTTTAATTGCATATCAAAAAGCGTATGAATGTGATCCAATGTCAATTTTTGGAGGAATTATCGCTTTTAATAGAGAAGTTGATGGTAAAACTGCGGTTGAATTAAATAAAATTTTCTTAGAAATTGTTATCGCTCCTTCGTTTACAGATGAAGCTTTAGAGATTTTCAAACAAAAGAAAAATTTACGCATCATAAAAGTTAAAAATCCAGTTTCGGACAAAGTAACGTATGTAAAAGTTGATGGCGGATTAATTGTTCAATCTACTGATAATCAATTTTCGCAAGATCTTAAAGTTGTAACGGAAGTTCAGCCAACAGATCGTCAAATGACAGATTTAGTTTTTGCTCAAAAAATTGTAAAATGGGTAAAATCTAACGCAATTGTTGTAGCGACGAATGGTCAAGCTTACGGAATTGGAGGTGGACAAACTAACCGTATTTGGGCAGCTCAACAAGCTATTGCTCGTGCAAAAGAAAAAGTCGAAGAAGATTTAGTTTTAGCATCTGATGCATTTTTTCCTTTCCGTGATGTGGCAGATTATGCTGCAGAAAATGGAATTAAAGCAATTATTCAACCAGGAGGATCAATCAAAGATCAAGAATCTATTGATGCTTGTAATGAACGCGAAATTCCGATGGTTTTCACAGGAATGAGACATTTTATGCACTAATTTTATAATTAGTTAATGTACTAATTTGAAAATTCGTCAATTCGAATGTTTTCGTAGAAAATGTATCGAGAATAGAATTTTCATTTAAAATAAAAACAATAATGAATAATATATCTCAAGACTCTCAAGACGCAATTCGTATTTTAATCATCGGAAGTGGTGGTCGCGAACATGCAATTGGATGGAAATTTGCAGAAGATTTCAAACAAAAAGGACAAGATGTAAACTTGTTTTTTATTCCAGGAAATGCAGGAACTGCTCAAATCGGAACAAATGTTTCTATATCTTCAATCGAAGAAATGAAAGATTTTGCGAAAGAAAATCAAATTGATTTAACTTTTGTAGGACCAGAAGCAGAATTATCAGAAGGTATCGTTGATATTTTTCAGAAAGAGAATCTTAACGTTTTCGGACCTCATAAAGCAGCGGCGCAATTAGAAGCTTCTAAGGCTTTTGCCAAAGATTTTATGGATAAATATGGTGTGAAAACTGCAAAATATAAGAATTTTCAAGGGCCAATGTTGGCGATTGATTATTTGAAAACACAAGAGTATCCAATTGTCGTAAAAGCCTCTGGTTTAGCGGCAGGAAAAGGAGTTATTATTTGCCAAGATTTCGAAGAAGCGAAACAAGCTGTTTTGGATATTATGGAAGATAAAACCTTTGGTGATGCAGGAAATGAAGTTGTTATCGAAGAGTTTTTAGAAGGTTTTGAAGCGTCTATTTTATCGTTTTTCAATGGAAAAAAAATTGTTCCATTTGTTTCGGCAAAAGATCACAAGAAAATAGGCGAAGGAGAAACTGGTCTAAATACTGGTGGAATGGGAGTTATTGCTCCAAATCCATTGTTTTCGGAAGAACATTTCAAGATGTTTGAAGAAGAAATTATGGAACCTACAAAATGTGGTTTAATCAAAGAAGGATTAGAGTTTGCAGGTGTTATTTTCTTTGGATTGATGATTACGACAAAAGGTGTTTATTTGTTAGAATATAACCTTAGAATGGGCGATCCAGAAACACAAACAACTTTACCGTTGTTAGAAAATGATTTGTTCGACGTTGTAAATAAAGCAATAAAAGGCGAAGATTTTGACTTGAATTTCAAAAATCAACACGCATGTTGTGTCGTTATGGTTTCGGGAGGATATCCAGGAAATTATGACAAAGGTTTTGAGATTAGTGGTTTAGAAAATGTAACGTGTCCTAATTTTATTGCTGGCGCAAAACTTTCGGGAGAACAAATTGTGACTTCTGGCGGACGTGTAATTAATGTGGTTGGATTAGGAAATACATTAGATGAAGCGCGTGAAACGGCTTACGAAAATATCAAAAAAATACATTTTGATTACGAATATTATAGAAATGATATTGGTGTAGTTTAATCAAATTCAAAATAAATGATATAAAAAAATCTCCTTAATTTTTTAAGGAGATTTTTTATTCATAAAAACTAACGTGATAAACGTCGCTTTTATTTCGTGCAATTTTTCGATATTCAAAACCACCAGCTTGTGGTATAATTTCTACCAAATCAAACGATTTACAACTTTTTGGTAAACCATTGAAAATTAAAGTGAAATTTAACGAAGAACCTTCTTCTATATACGTCCAATTTGGATACATTGTAATTCCGTCCGAAAAAACCAATCGACAACGTTTACCTGATTGATTATCAATAATAAAAGTTGATGGCCAAATACGTGCAGCATTTGCATATTCGTCTGCATCCATCTGACAATGAACAATGACTTGACTTTCTTCTTCTATATTTGTTAAAAGTTCAGCGTCAATAAAAATCTTTTCTTCAAGTACGGTTGCACTCATTACTTTGCAATTTTTTTGAGATACAATTCTTCAACTTTTGTACGTGCCCAATCCGTTTTTCGAAGAAATTTTAACGATGATTTTAAGCTCGGTTCATCATTAAAACATTTTATGTTTATTTGATTTCCCAAACCTTCCCAACCACCATAATAAATCACCAATTCTTCGATAATATCATCTAAACGTTTTCCGTGTAATGGATTATTTTTCTGATTTTCCATTTCACAAAATTACAAAGAATTTGAATAATTATTTTAAAATAAACTCTTTTAGTTTGGTTGATGTAGTTCCTTCATAATCGACAACTGTATTGTAAGTTGAATTTAAAATTATACCTGAATTATTAAATGTTTGTTTCAATAATACATTAATATTGAAATTAGGATTGGCAATATCTTTATCAAAATCTTTTCCAAATTTTGTTTTAAAATCTTCTAAAAATTGATTTTCATCAACAGTTTGACTCATGCTTAAAATATAAATTTCATTTTCTTCATCTATATTTATTAATCTATAACGTTGTTTTAATAACATTGGAGATTGCGTTATAGGATTTGTAAAATTAATTTCATCTTCTTGTTCCGTTTTATTTAAACTTAATCCATAAAACAAATGAAATTGATTCAAATCTTGCATCAAATAATTATTAAAATATTCATCATTCTCAATAAATTGATAAATCATTTTTAATTCTTTTTCTCCAAGACTACTTTTGTTTAGCAGTAAGTCAAATACTTTTTTATATGTTTTTTTAATTTCTTTTTTGTTAATTATTTCTTGAACAGTTCCAAATTCATCCGTTTTATAAATTATTTGAATTTGATTAAGTTCTTTTAAGTTTTTATCTATATAGTTCTTAATTTCAGGTTTATCATCAGGAATATTCAGATTAGTTTCCCATTTTAAGGTGTATGAATTAGCAGTAGAATCTAAAACTGAAATTTTTAAATCGTAACTATTTGATTTTTTATTTATTGTATCATTTTGTTTATGAGTAATTTTTGTTTCAATTATTTTATATTTTAAAACATTGTCTTTATTCCAATATGGTATTACATCAACAGATTGATTTTCTTTATTGTATTGCGCATTAAGTGTAGTTGTAAATATGATAATATAAAATAAAAATTCTTTCATAAACCTTTTTTTACGAAGTTATAAGATTATTGTAAAACAAAAAAAGAATTGATTTCTCAATTCTCTTCTTCATATTTTTCTTTTAATCGATATGCTAAATTTAAAATATCATCTTTTCTAGCTAATTGATCAATCCAATGTTTCGGAATCGATTCACAATCATAATAAATACCTGCAATTCCACCTGCTACGCATGCAATTGTGTCGGTATCATTTCCAAGATTTACAGCTTTCAAAACGCATTCGTGATAAGAAGTTGTGTGTAATAAACACCAAATTGCAGCTTCTAATGTGTCAATTACATAACCAGTCGATTTTATTTCATCTTCTGATAGTGTAATCAAATCTCCATCTAAAATTCGTTTAAAAAACGGATATTCAGTTTGGTATTCATCATTTGTTTCTAAATATATTTTTAACCAAAAATTCGTATTCAAATAAGCTTCTTCTAAAGATTCAGCTTCTAATAAATTTAAGGCAAATTCAACATAATAAATACAGGCTAAAACCGAACGATTATGTGCATGCGTTATAGATGAAACGTCTTTTATAATTTTGCAACGTTCATCAATTGATAAATCTTTAAGATAAACTGCCAAAGGTAAAATTCGCATTAATGAGCCATTTCCATTGTCAGTTTCGGCTGTAGATCCAGCCTCTGTAGGTTTTTTTACGACACGTAATTTATTAATTGCTTTGCGTGTGGAAATACCAACATCAAAAACTTCACCGTCTGCTGTCCAATATCCTTCGTGCATCCATTTCTGAAAGTTTTCTGAAATATCATTCAAATCAAGACCATTACAAAGTGATTCTGCTAAGCAAAACATAAGCGAACTGTCGTCTGAAAAAGTACCAGGAGGCATGTTGTACGTTCCAAAACCTATCATATCAGTTACTGGATTATCCTTTAGTGTTTCCCTACTTTTAAATTCGACAGGAACACCTAATGCATCTCCAATTGCGGCTCCTAATAATATATTTTTAGAAATGTTTTTCTTATACATAGATCATAATTATACTATGAAAATAATATATTTATTTAAATTATTCGTATTTATTTTTAATTAATATTTAGTTATTTGACTACATTGTTGTCAAATCATTAAATTATTCTGATTTAAGAAAAATTAAACATTTTTTATAAATTTTATACTAAGAATGGTCTTTTTTTTGATTAAATTAGATAATAAAACGTATTGATTATTATGGCATTTATAGATTATTATACAATTTTAGGCGTGCCAAAAACGGCAACAAAAGATGAGATAAAAAAAGCATATCGAAAATTGGCGCGTAAGCTTCATCCAGATTTAAATCCAAATAACGATGAGGCTGCACAAAAATTTAAAGAATTAAATGAAGCAAATGAAGTTTTAAGCGATCCAGAAAAACGAGCGAAATACGATAAATACGGTGAAAATTGGCAACATGGTGAAGAGTATGAAAAAGCTCGTCAACAACAGCAACAAAATTATTCGCGAAACGATTTTAATGGAGCTGAAGGTTTTGATGATTTTGATGGTTATTCGGACTTTTTTGGATCTATGTTCGGACCCGAAGGAAGAAGTAGATCAACTGGATATAAAGGTCAAGATGTAAATGCTACTTTGACATTAAACTTAACAGATGTTTTGGTCGATCAGAAACAAACGTTAACTGTTAATGGTAAAAATATTCGTATTACAATACCTGCGGGAGTAGAAGACGGACAAACTATCAAGATAAAAGGTTATGGTGGAAAAGGCTATAACAATGGACCAAATGGAGATTTGTATATTACGTTTCATATAAACAATAACACAAAGTTCGAAACGCAAGGAGCAGATTTGTATACAATTGTTGAGGTCGATTTGTATGATGCAATTTTAGGAGGCGAAGTGCTGATTGATACATTAAATGGAAAAGTAAAAGTACCTGTAAAAGAAGGAACTGAGAATAATAAAAAAGTAAAACTAAAAGGAAAAGGTTTGCCGATTTATAAAAAAGCTGATCATTTTGGAGATTTGTACGTGACTTTTTCTATTAAAATTCCGACAAATTTATCGATGGAAGAAAAAGAATTGTTTGAGAAATTACGTTCAATCAAAAAAGTTTAAATCATGGAAAATATAACAATATCAGTTATTCAGTTTAGTCAATTTCATAAAATTGAACCTCAATTTGTGATAGATTTGTATCAAAATGGATTGGTTATTTTACATGAACGTAATCAAGAATTTTTTATAGATGAAGATGATTTACAACTTGTAGAAAAATTTATTCAGTTTCATTATGATTTAGGCGTAAATATCGAAGGTTTAGAGGTTATAGATCATCTTTTGAAACAGATTAATCACTTACAAAAACAAATAAAATAAACGAATCCGTAACAACCTTTGTATAAAACTGCAAAGGTTGTTCTATTTTTGTAAAAATATTTTTAAAATGAGTACTCCTGAAAATAAGAGTAAGTTGAAAAAATTACATTCGCGCAATCGACATTTAGCGCCTTATAATTTTGAAAAATTGTGTGCAATTTATCTGCCACTTTCCAAATATATCAAACCAAATAAAGAAAACGAACCAACAATCACTTTTTCTGATCGTGAAGCTGTAAAGGCTTTAAATAAAGCGTTACTGAAAACATATTACGATATTGATTATTGGGAATTACCCAAAGATAACCTTTGTCCGCCAATTCCTGGACGTGCAGATTACATACATTACATTGCCGATATTTTAGGAGAAAGTTTTGACGGAGTTATTCCTCGTGGAAAAGAGGTGAAAGTTTTAGATGTGGGTGTTGGTGCCAATTGTATTTATCCTATTATTGGAAATTACGAATATGATTGGAATTTTGTTGGAGCAGAATTAGATTTCGAATCACATAAAAATGCAGAAACAATTGTACGTAAAAATGCACGTTTACGAAATAAAGTTGAGATAAGATTACAATATAATCCAAGTAATATTTTTAAGAATATTATAAAGCAAGGCGAAAAATTTGATATGACGATGTGTAATCCTCCATTCTTCAAATCAAATCAAGAAGTGATGCAACAAACGATGCGTAAACTAAAAAATCTTGGACAAAAGACGGATCAGAAACCAATTCAAAATTTTGGTGGAAATAATTCTGAACTTTGGTGTAGAGGAGGAGAACGCTTATTTATCACTAAAATGATAAAAGAAAGTGCCGAATTTAAACATCAAGTGAAATGGTTTTCTACATTAGTTTCGCGCAAAGAAAATTTACATAGTTTAGAAAGTGTTTTGAAACGTGAAAAAGTAAGAGATTACAAAATCGTGAATATGCAACAAGGGAATAAAATCTCTAGAATTTTAGTGTGGCGTTTTTAATTATCTGTAAATAAAAGAAATAAAGAAGTTATTTAAAATTAATCCAAATTTTATTGATCAATAATTAAGATTAATAATTGTTTTAACTTGTCTTAATCAAAAAGAGACAACATGAAAACAAAAAAAATAATTGCTTCATTAGGTGTAATAGCACTTCTGTTTAGTATTTTTTCATTTACAACTTCACGCCAAGTTGACACAGGAAAAGAAGTATCTGATTCGCAATGGAAAAACTTAAAAGTTTTGCCGCAAAATATATCAGAAGATAGTTTAAAAGGATTAATGCGCGGTTATAACACAGCATTAGGAGTAAAATGTAATTTTTGCCATGCCGATAATCCAGAAACAAAAAAGATGGATTTTGCGAGTGATGCAAAAAAAGAAAAAGAATTTGCACGTCACATGATTGTGATGACTCGTGATTTAAATGCAAAGAATTTCAATTGGAATAATGCAAAAAATCCAGAACAAATCAATGTTGTAACATGTGTTATGTGCCACAGAGGAAATGAAAGTCCTACAAAATCATTACAAGAGACAACAAAAATAGAAAGTGTTACGGAGGTTGTAAAACCAATGAAAGAAGCAATAAAGAAAACAAAATAAAAAATACAAATATAAGCTCCATTTTTTTGGAGCTTTTTTATAAATTTAAACTTGTTAACATTGTTGATATGATTAAATTTTTATACATTCTTATTACTTTATTAATATTTAGTTGTAATAAAACAGAAAGAAATTTTCAAAATAAAGATAAAATAGATTCTAAAAGCCCAATGGTTAAAAAATATTACTATGGTTTTGGTAGATATTCTCATCCTTTATATCTATATGATGAGTTTGAAATGAAAGATTCAACTAACTTTAAAAACGCTTATTATATAGGATTTTATAGAGATAATCGATTAATTAAGATTGAAAAATATCTTCGCCAAAATTTTGAATTTGGATTTATTTATAATTATAGCGAAAATGGAGATTTGGATAAAGTAATAAATTTACCAATTAAAACTGAAAAATGAAATTTATAAAAATAAAAAAGCCGTTCTTACGAACGGCTTTCAATTTATCTATAAGAAATTATTCTACTTTTTAGCTTCCTCTTTCTTATTTGCAAGTAAAGACCAAATAATTGTTATTGCTAAAACTCCACCAATAATTGCAAGTGAAACAGTTGATTCGAAATGATAAAAAGGCATAATAATCATTTTAAGTCCAATAAAGCTTAAAATAATTGCCAAACCATAATGCAGTTTATTGAATTTATCCATCGAATTTGCCAATAAGAAATACAATGAACGAAGTCCTAAAATTGCAAAAATATTAGATGAATACAAGATAAAAGGATCATTAGGTGCAACCGCAAAAATAGCAGGAATACTATCTACAGCGAAAACCAAATCGGTAACTTCTATAACCATTAACGCGACAAACAAAGGTGTTGCCATTTTGATTCCATTCTGAACTGAGAAAAATTTATCGCCATCAAAATTTGGTGTTACTTTGAAAAATTTATGAACCAATTTTACACCAAAATTCTTCGATAGATCTTGCTCTTCGTCATTATCAGACTTCCAAGATTTTATTCCAGCAAAAACTAAGAAAAATCCGAAAATAGTTAAAACAACATTTGGTCGGAAAAATTCTTTCGCAGCAAAATTTGCATGTTCTGCATCTTCAGCCAAATTAAAATTCCAATCGCCAATAGAGAAAGCTGGTAAATAAGTCATTTTAATTAACTCTACACCTGCAAAAATAAAAATTGCTCTGAATAATAAAGCGCCTAAAATTCCCCAAAAAAGAACTTTGTGTTGATATTCTTTCGGAATTTTGAAAAATCCGAAAACTAAAATAAAGACAAATAAATTGTCCACAGACAATGCTTTTTCTATCCAATATGCAGCTTGAAATTGGGAGAATTTTTCCATTGCAAAATCATGTCCGTCTGCATTTTTGAACACAAAATAGATTACTCCACTAAAAATCATTGCCAAAGAAATCCAAACAACAGACCACGTAAGTGCCTCTTTGTTAGATACGGCGTGCGCATTTTTGTTAAAAACACCCAAATCAAGCAGTAACATAATAATTACCGCGACTCCAAAAACAGTTATTAATCCAGGATGATTTAACATATTATCCTGTACTACACTGAAAATATTCATAGAATTCAATTTAATTTCACAATTTACTATAAATTTACAAATCCAAAACTGATTAGACCTAAATTTATGTTTCCTATTAAGAAAAAACGTACAAAATTAATTTATTTCGGAATGAAAAGAATCATCCAACTTGCAATCTTAACAATTATTTTACCTATCGCTTCGCAAGCGCAACAACTTTCGCCATTATATAAAGATACTATTCAATTGAAATGGGTAGATGAAAAATATAATTCGATGTCGTTAGAAGAGAAAGTTGGACAATTATTTATTGTCGCAGCTTACACGAACAGAGATTCTATTCATGAAAATGATATTATGAAATTAATCAAAAACGAGCATATCGGTGGATTAATTTTTATGCAAGATCAAGCAGTTAAACAAATTGATTTAACAAATAAATTTCAAGCAAATTCTAAAGTTCCATTGCTAATTGGAGTTGATGGAGAATGGGGATTGGCTATGCGATTGAAAGGTGTAGAGCGTTTTCCGTGGAATATGACACTTGGAGCTTTACGTGATAATAGTCTAATTTATCAAGTTGGTAAACAAATCGGGATACAAGCAAACCGTGTCGGAATTCAGTTCAATTTTGCGCCTTCTGTTGATGTTAATGTCAATCCAAATAATCCGATTATTGGTAATCGTTCTTTTGGTTCAAACCCAGATCGTGTGGCTGAAAAAGGAATTGCGTACATGAATGGAATGAAAGAGCAAAACGTACTTTCTTCTGCAAAACATTTCCCAGGACATGGAAATACAGACCAAGATTCACATAAAGTTTTACCTTTGATTCCTGATAATAAAGCGGATTTAGAGAAATATCATATTGCGCCTTTCAAAAAAATGATAGAGGCTGGTGTGCAGTCAATCATGGTGGCGCATCTTAATGTGCCGGCTTTAGAACCAGATCCGAAAATTCCTTCAACCTTATCCAAAAAAATTATTACAGATTATTTAAAAGGCGAATTAGGTTTTAAAGGAATTGTAATTACAGATGCACTTAATATGGATGGTGTCGCAAAAATGTATCCTGCTGGTGATGTAGATTACAGAGCATTTGTGGCAGGAAATGATATTTTGTTATTTTCTCAAAATGTACATATAGGGAAACAAAAAATTATTGATGCAATACAAAAAGGAGAAATTTCTGAAGCACGTTTGGAAGAAAGTGTGAAGAAAATTTTGATGGCAAAATATATCACGGGATTAAATGATTTGAAACCTCTTGATCCAACAAATGTTTTTGATGTTTTAAATTCTCCAGAAAATTTAGCATTAACAACGAAGATTTTTGAGAAAGCAACAACGGTTGTTAAGAACAATGATAAAACATTGCCAATCAAAAAAGTGAATCAAAAAATTGCATTTGTTCCGTTAGAGCAAACAGATTATGAGCCATTTTTGACACATTTACAGAAATATGCAAACGTAGAATTGGTAAAAGTTGATCATCCATCAAAAATTAATTTATTAAATGATTTTGACGTGATTATTTCGGGAGCGTTTTTATCAAATGAAACGGTTTATAAACCATATAAATTATCAGATAATTCGAAATCAATTCTGAATGCTTTACCAAAAAATAAAAAGAAGATTTTCTCTTTATTTACAAGTGCTTATGGTTTGAAAGATTTAGATTTATCAAATTTAGATGCAGTTACGGTTCAGTATCAAAATACAAAAGATGCACAAGCAGCGGCTGCACAAGTGATTTTTGGAGCGATAGATTCGGAAGGAACTTTACCTGTTGATATCAATCAAAATTTGAAAGAAGGACAAGGAATTGTTACAAAACATATCAAACGTTTAGGATTTACTGCACCAGAAAATGTAGGTTTAGGAAAAAAAAACTCTCAGAAATAGATAGACTTGCCGAAGAAGCAATCGCTAATCATTATACGCCCGGAATGCAAATTTTGGTGGCAAAAGATGGTAAAATTGTGTATGACAAAAGCTTCGGAACGCAAGATAAAAATTCGACAAAAAAAGTGGAGTGGACAGATTTGTATGATGTCGCTTCGGTAACAAAGGTGACGGCGACGTTGCCTTTGTTGATGTTGGAGGTTAACGAAAATAAATTAAATCTTGATCAAACACTTGGCGAAATTGATGCAGAAGCAAAAAACTCGAACAAATCTTCTTTGAAAGTTCGTGAAGTGTTGGCTCATCAAGCGGGTTTAAAACCTTGGATTGGTTTTTACAATGAAACCGTAAACGTAAAAAATGCGCGCTTGTATTTAGATTTCTATTCAAGAAAACAAGACGAAGAGCATCAAATAAAAGTTACGGATAACATTTATATCATTAATACGATAAAAGATACGATTTACGAAGATATTTATAAATCGTCGCTTGGACGAAAAACGTACGAATATTCAGATTTAGGTTATTATATTTTCAAGAAAAAGTTAGAAAAAGATTTTGATAAAGATTTGAATCAATTGACGCAAGAAAAATTTTATCAATCATTGGGTATGTATCGTACAACTTTTAATCCAAAAGAGAAATTTAAACTTGAAGAGATTATTCCAACCGAATATGACAAAACCTACAGAAATCAATTAATTCACGGATTTGTACACGATCAAGGTGCAGCAATGATAGGCGGAATTGCAGGACATGCAGGTTTATTTTCTACTTCTATTGATTTAGCAAAATTGATGCAAATGTATCTAAATGGTGGCGAATATGGAGATGAGGTTTATTTAAAACCCGAAGTTGTAGCCGAATTTACAAAGCAACAATTTGCAGGAAATCATCGTGGAGCTGGCTTCGATAAAATGCAAACGACTTCTAAAGTAGGTCCATCAGCAGATAGTTTTGGGCATACAGGTTTTACGGGAACAATGGTTTGGGCAGATCCTAAATATAATATGGTGTACATTTTTCTCTCTAATCGAGTAAATGAAATTGTCGAACCAAATTATCTTTCGATAAAAAAAATTAGAGAAAATATCCGTCAGTTAATTTACGACGCAATTTTACCTTAAATTTGACCAAATAAAAATAATAGATGAAGATAGGAATTGTATGCTATCCAACTTATGGTGGTAGCGGAATTGTGGCAACTGAGCTTGGAATGGATTTGGCCGAATCTGGTCATCAAGTTCATTTTTTTAGTACAAGTTTGCCTGCTCGTTTAGATAATAGATTACCAAATATTTATTTTCATCGTGTTTATGTAGAAACTTATCCATTGTTTCAATATCAACCATATGATCTTGCATTAAGTACATTATTAGGCGAAGTTGCAGAAAAATATAAATTAGACTTGGTACATGTGCATTATGCAATTCCACATGCGTATGCAGCATATTTTACCAAAATGATGTTGCGCGAAAAAGGAATAAATTTACCTGTAATTACAACTTTGCACGGAACAGATATTACGTTAGTAGGGAAACATCCTGTATACAAATCGGCAGTTGAATTTTCTATAAATCAATCAGATATTGTAACATCTGTTTCAGAAAGTTTAAAACAAGATACGTTAGATATTTTTAAGATTAAGAATGAGATTTGTGTTGTACCGAATTTTATCGATAATAAACAATATCTGCCAGAACAAAACAGCTGTTGTAGAAGTAATTTTGCTTCAACTGGAGAACGTATTATTTTACATGTTTCCAACCTTAGAAAAGTGAAACGTATACAAGATGTAATCGGAACATTTAATCTTATTCAGAAAGAAATTCCAGCACGTTTAATTATTTGTGGAGAAGGACCTGAATGGGAAATGGCAGAACAACTGATAGAAGAATTAGGAATTGGAGATAAAGTAAAAAGTCTAGGAATGGTAAATGATTTACATTCAGTTTTACATGCTTCGGATTTATTTCTTTTACCATCAGAGCAAGAAAGTTTTGGTTTAGCAGCTTTAGAAGCAATGGCTGCAAGTGTACCAGTAGTTTCGTCGAATGCAGGAGGTTTGCCTGAAGTAAATATTGATGGTGTGACGGGGTATACTTGTCCAATTGGAGATATAGAAATGATGGCTGAAAAAAGTTTAGAAATTTTAAGAGATGATAAAATTTTAAATGAATTTAAAAATCGAGCAAAGCAACAAGCTCTTGCTTTTGATAAAAAAAATATACTGCCACAATATGTAGAAATATATAAAGAGGCTATTGAAAAATCTAAAATCGGGTAATTCCCGATTTTTTTATTAGATTTATTTAACCTAAAACTTAAAATGATGTTATCAAAAGTTACTTTTCCCAATCCATTTGGATTTCCGAAATCTACAAAAGAGGAAATTCAATCATTACAAGAAAAATATAAATTTTCAGATGAGTACTCAGTTTTTTTGTTAGATCAAAATGGGTTTAATGATTTAGTCTTTTTTAATGTTGATTATAAGAATTATACTACTAATTATACTGATGAAGAACCTTGGCAATTATTTGGTTGTTTATATGGATTAGATGCAGGTTCTGATTATTATGATTTACAACTTGCACAAGAATACAATATTTTCGAATCTATTTTTTTCAAAATTGGAACAGACCCTGGAGGAAATGAATTTGTTGAAGTTTTACAAGGCGATAAAAAAGGTTGGATTGGTTGTATCGATCACGATTTATATATTACCCATGATACGCTAGATTCTTTTATGGAAGAAGTAGAAGAAGAAACAGATTACGAAAATCTGAAACAATTATCAAGTGAAGATTTAACAGAATTATTGATTTCAGAGGATTTCGGAATGATTAATTTTCATGCAAAATCAATGAATAAATTTCTTGAAAATTGTTTTATAATTAAAGATCAGACCATCTTGATAAAAGATCTTGAAGTAAAATAATTATTTATCCTCATTATAAACCTTTATTGAAAAACTGACAAGATTTTTAATTGGCACAAGGTTTGTCTTATTTATACTCGCTTTTCTAATCAGATTAAACCTGATTAATTAATGATTTATAGTAATCATTTTTAAAGCTATCGTCAGTCAAAAATAGTTTTACTGACACTTTGAACGTTTAAGAAAATTATGAATATAGACAATTTGTCATTAGCACAAGTAATGGAAGAAGAAATCGAATTAATTCCTTTGATGAGTAAAGACGAAGAAAGCAAGCTGAGTAAGCAAGATATTTCTTCGACATTGCCTATTTTATCGTTAAGAAATACAGTCTTATTTCCGGGCGTGGTTGCACCAATCACAGCAGGAAGAGATAAATCTATAAAACTTTTAACACAAGCATACAAAGAAGATCGTATTATTGGTGTTCTTTCTCAGAAAGATATTGCTGTAGAAGATCCTATGCCAGCGGATTTGTATCAAGTTGGTACAGTTGCGAAAATTATGCGAATGATAAAATTACCAGATGGTAACATTACGGTAATTTTACAAGGAATGAAACGCTTTAAGGTTAAGAATTATGAAACGGAAGATCCATATTTTAAGGCTGAAGTAGAAATTTTAACAGAAAAAGTTCCGACTTCTCGTAACAAAGAATATCCAATTATTATAGATTCTATTCGCGATTTGGCTTACCAAATAGTAGAAGAAAATCCAATGTTACCTTCAGAAGCCGCATCAGCAATAAAAAGTATAGAAAGTAATACGTTTTTAATCAATTTTGTAGCGTCTAATTTGATGTTAAATATTGATGAAAAACAATTATTGTTAGAGATTTCTGACATGAAATTGCGTGCGATGGAAGTAATGCGTTTCATGAATTTGGAATTGCAAAAACTTGAACTGAAGAACACTATTCAGAATAAGGTTCGCAAAGAATTAGATCAACAACAAAAAGAATATTTTCTTAATCAGCAGATCAAATCTATTCAAGAAGAATTAGGAGGAAACTCGACTGAAGAAGAAATAAATGAAATGCGCAAACGTGCATTGACAAAACGTTGGAGCGAAGAAGTAGCCAATCATTTTGATAAAGAAATAAATCGTCTTTCTCGCCTTAATCCACAAATGCCAGAACATAATATTCAACGTAATTATTTAGATTTTATGTTGGATTTACCTTGGAATGATTTAACAAAAGACAACTTTGATATTAAAAATGCAAAGAAAATCTTAGATCACGATCATTACGGATTAGAAGATGTGAAAGAACGTATTCTGGAGCATTTAGCTGTTCTAAAATTGAAAGGAGATATGCGTTCGCCAATTCTTTGTTTATATGGACCTCCGGGTGTTGGTAAAACATCGTTGGGGAAATCTATTGCAGAGTCTATTGGTCGCAAATATGTGCGTATGTCTTTGGGTGGTTTACACGATGAATCTGAGATTCGTGGTCATCGTAAAACCTATATTGGTGCTATGCCAGGGCGTATTTTACAGTCTATCAAAAAAGCAGAATCATCAAATCCTGTTTTTGTTTTAGACGAGATAGATAAAATGACGGCGAGTGCACACGGAGATCCTTCATCAGCAATGTTAGAAGTTTTAGATCCTGAGCAAAATTCAACGTTCTACGATAATTTCTTAGAAATTGGATACGATTTATCAAAAGTATTTTTCATCGCGACAGCCAATAATATTGGTGATATTCCAAGTCCATTACGCGATCGTATGGAGATGATAAATATTGCAGGTTATACGATAGAAGAAAAAGCCGAAATTGTAAAACGACACCTTTTACCAAAACAATTATTAGATCATGGTTTGGGAGAAAAAGATGTAGTTTTAGGTAAAAAAGAAATTGAGTATTTGATAACTGGTTATACACGCGAATCGGGTGTACGTAATCTAAATCAAAAAGTAGCTAAATTGGTTCGTGCAGCGGCAAAACATGTTGCTTTAGAGGAAGAATTTAATAAAAAATATTCAACAGAAGATATTTCGAAGATTTTAGGACCATCTATAACGCCAGATCAGTATGAAAATAATGATGTACCGGGTGTTGTGGTTGGTTTAGCTTGGACAAGTGTTGGTGGAGATATTTTATTTATAGAATCTATTTTATCAAAAAGCAAAAATGGAGGTCTTTCTATTACTGGAAATTTAGGTACGGTAATGAAAGAGTCTGCGACAATTGCGTTAGAATATATCAAAGCTCATGCAGACGAATTAGGAATAAAACCGGAGGTTTTCGAAAACTATAAAGTTCATATTCACGTGCCAGAAGGTGCAACACCAAAAGATGGACCATCTGCCGGAATCACAATGTTGACGTCCTTGGTATCATCATTTACTCAACGCAAGGTAAAAGCGAAATTAGCGATGACAGGAGAAATTACTTTACGTGGTAAAGTGTTGCCTGTAGGTGGAATTAAAGAAAAAATATTGGCTGCGAAACGTGCAAATATCAAAGAGATTATTTTGAGCGATGACAACCGAAAAGATATTGAAGAAATTAAGGCTGAATATGTAAAAGGAATGACTTTTCATTACGTAAAAGAAATGAAAGAAGTTCTGGAAATCGCTTTAACAGATCAAAAAGTAAAAGGAGCAAAGGTTTTGGATTAAGCTGAAATCTTTGTTGTGTCATTCTGAATGGAACGTAAGTGGAATGAAGAACCTAGATTCTTCGACAAGCTCAGAATGACAGAAACGATAAGTTAAGCTGAATTTATTTCAGCTTCGCATTAAGACAAAAGGAACTCAATTAGAGTTCCTTTTTTTATTGTATATTAATCAAATAATTAACTTATTTAATATGCGTTTTTCTTTATTATTTATACTCTTATTTTCTAAGATATGTTTTTCTCAGACTGAAACGAGTCAACAGAAATATTCTAGAGTAGATAAAAATAACTTTTGGGGATATATAGATAATAGCACAAAGGAGATGAAAATTCCTTTAGGTAAATATAAATTTTTGAATCCAATGGATGAAGAAAATATGATTCTTGCTCAAAAAGATGGTAAAGATGGTTATATTGATATCAATGATAATATTTTAATTCCATTTATTTATGATGATTTAAGTGTTTTTTCAGATAATGGTTTAGCTTCTGCTCAAGTTAAAGATAAATTCGGAGCAATAAATAGAAAAGGAGAAATTGTAATTCCATTTCGTTATGATCGGTTAAATTATTTTTATAAATCTGGTTTAGCTATAATTATTAAGAATGGAAAGCATGGATTTATTAATAAAAATGGAAAAGAAATAATTCCCCCTATTTATAATTCTGTAGACCAATCAATGAATGATAGTGTTATGTTTGTGAAAAATAAAGACAAATGGGCTATTTTTAATAATAAAGGAGAACAATTAACGGATTTTATTTTTGATAATCATGGAGAAGATATAATTGTTGAATCTAAATATGGTTTTGAAGGTAGAGAAGGAACAACATATTTTATTGATGGAGCTATAAAATTATCGAAGAATGGTAAAATAGGTTTATTAAATAGAAATTTAGAAGAAGTATTAGAGTTCGGAAAATATGATAATATTTTTAAATTTAATCAAAAAGGTTTTGCTATAATTCAGAATAAAACAAAATATGGTATAATAAATTCGAAAGGAAAAATCGTTTTAGATATAATTTATGATTCAATTGCTAATGATGGATTTTATGGAAATAAGTTAGAAACTTTTGTTATTAAAAAGGATGGGAAATTAAAACTACTTTCCGAAGATTTAATTTCGGTTTCTGGAGATAAATGGTTGAAAAATATAGATTATGAAGGTGGTATTAGATTGAATGATACATTTGTCTCACTCTTTAAAGTAGAAGATTTTACAAACCAATTTGGCGTATTGACTTCTGATGGTAAAGAATATATAAAAATAGAAAATCAAAAAGTGATATTAATTAACAATAATAAAAATGCTCTCATAAAAAAAGATAATAAAATATTTTTGCAAACTCCAAATCAAAATATTAGTATAAAAACTGATTTTACAGACTTTTATTATAGTACAGAGCAAGGAGAAATTATTCTCAAAAAAGATAACTTCTTTGGTTTAGTTGATACATTAGGTAAGATTTTATTTCCTCCAATATATCAAAATATTGAACCAGTTTTTGATAGACAAAACAATTTTATTGTAAAAAAATATAATAAAATAGGTGTTATAGATAAGTTTCAGAAAATAATAATTCCTTTAGAGTATGATACAATATCTAATTGGGTAGAGTATGGGCCAGATGAGTATATTGTTTCTAAAAGCGGGTTATTTGGATTAATTTCTCGAGAAGGTCAGGTTTCAATACCTTGTATTTACAAAGATTTTAGTTACGCGAACGGTTACTTTTTTGTAAGTAAACAAGGGAAATATGGAGTTGTAGATAAATTGAATAATCAATTAATTCCATTTGATTATGATGATTTGAAGTTTAATTGGAGTGATTTTTATTTTAATTATGATAATAAATCAATTAGTATAGCTGTTAGAAAAAAAGATCAGAGAATGTTAATTGATTTGAAAAATAACATAATAAAAACTAATTTATCACAAGAAGAATGGGATAAGTTTGGATTATATTAACCTAAAAAAGGAACTCAATTTTAGAGTTCCTTTTGTTGTATTAATTTTCTGAAACGAGTTCAGAATTATATTCTACTTTATCTTATAAGCAATTCCCCAAAAAACAGACATATTAAATGGACCACTATTTTTCCCATAACCAGGAATCACTAATGGGTCGATATTATCATCTTTTTTACCACCTAAATATGCTGAAGGATGCAAGGCAAGTTCTCCATAAAAATTCTTCAAAATCTCTACTCGTCCTCCTATTACAGCTTCTACCCAAAAAGCACTTACATCTGCTTTGGAGCGGCTACCATGATTTATAACTATATTAGATTGTAAATCGCGAATAGGATATTTATTAATTGTTTGCGAATATTTAGAATACGCAGCACGTCCACCAATGTAAATTCCGTTCGATTGATTTTCTACATCTTGTGTAATAAACCAATTTGCACCAATTTTAGCAAAAGCACCGTCTACATCTACATTCCAGTTAATTTCGTCGAACTTATTTTTTTCGTATCCAACTTCTGCAACCAAATGCCATTTACTATTTAGTTGATAAGAAATGTAAGCACTTGCTCCTTTTTTATCTGTAAACGCAGAAACAATTGGGTTGAACAAATCTACACCGATAAAAATATCGTGGTATTTATTTTTTGAGATAGTATCTGTTACAGAAACCTTTGTAGAATCTGTTTTGTTTTCCTGTGCGAAACTAAAATTAGTTACGAGGATCAGCAAAAAGCTTAATAATAGTCGTTGAGCCATCTTTAATTTCTGTATTTACAGTTTCTATACTTTTTATCCAATTCCCTGGTCCCGAACCTTTTTTGGTTACCAATGATACTTTTATACCTTTAAAAGTTAACCCAAAACCACATGCTTTTGATGTATATGCGTTACCAATTTCATCATATTCTAAAATCAAACGATCGCGTTTTGCTAAAATTGTTTCTGTAACTTGATTCGTAACAGGATCTTTAATTTCTATATCAGGTCCTTGTGCAACGGTATAAAATATTTTTTTATTAGGATTATTACGTAAAGCAATTCCAAAACTAGACTTCATTGAAACACTTCCATTTTCTATTTGAATTGTATCCGTTTTATCACCTTTTATCTCATCAGCCAAAATGTATGCCCAATAATAATAGGAATCTTCTAATTCTGTAACTTTATCCGTATCATAATACGTATCGGCAACCATACGCGGAACTTCGCCTTCGTCTGTACAAATATCGTCGTCCTCGCAACTATAAAATGCCGAAGCAATTATAAATGCAAATAAACTGTATTTGAAGAAAGATTGAATTTTTTTCATTTGATTGATTGAATTTTAAATTCGCTCTAAAAGTACAATATTTTCTACATGATGTGTTTGTGGAAACATATCAACTGGCTGAACTTTAACAATTTTATATTGCTCTTTCATCAATTCCAAATCGCGCGCTTGTGTTGCAGAGTTACAAGAAACATAAACCACACGTTTAGGATTCATAAATAATATATTTTCAACTACTTTTTTGTGCATACCATCGCGAGGAGGATCAGTAATCAAAACATCTGGAATACCATGTTGCTCGATAAATTCTTGATTTAATACATCTTTCATATCACCACAAAAGAAATCACAATTTGTAATTCCGTTTTGTTCTGCAGCAGCTTTGGCAGCAGCAATAGCTTCTGGAACAGATTCTACACCAACTACTTTTTTCGCTTTTTTAGATACAAATTGTGCAATAGTTCCTGTACCTGTATATAAA
The DNA here is from genome assembly GCF_036647415.1 of Algoriella sp. Classification (NCBI taxonomy): domain Bacteria; kingdom Pseudomonadati; phylum Bacteroidota; class Flavobacteriia; order Flavobacteriales; family Weeksellaceae; genus Algoriella; species Algoriella sp. The sequence goes on along the minus strand of NZ_JAVXKG010000014.1, from coordinate 44,171 downwards.
TCGTATACTAATTCTTCGCCCGTTAATCCAGCAAAATCACGTGTCAATTTATATAATTCGTAAGCTTGTTCTGGATTTGTTTGATAAAAAGATTTTGGACCAATTTTGAAATCTAAATCTTCCATTTTCTCCATAATATGATCTTTTCCAGCAAACGTTTCGATATCTAAATCATAAACAGAATCGTTTTGTTTTGGATTGATTGCATACAATAAAGATGTAATCTCTGGAAATTTATCTTTTAAGTTTTGTAAAAATGCTTCGCGATTTTCTTTTTCTTCACGGAAAAATTGAACCAAAACCATTACTTCACCATTTTGAGAAGTTCTAATCATTAAAGTTCTTAATAATCCTTCTTGATTTTTTAAATCGAAGAAATCTAAATTATGTTCTAATGCAAAACGCTTTGCTTCAACACGAATCGCGTTTGACGGATCTGTTTGTAAATAACATTTTGTAACATCTAAAACCTTAGACCACGCACCTGGAATATGAAAACCAACAACATCGCGGTCGTCAAATTCTTTACCAGATTGTATTTCTTCTAATGTTAACCAACGTGCGTTAGAAAACGTGAATTCTAATTTATTACGGTAAAAATATTGTTCTTTTGAACCTAAAATCGGTACAATTTCTGTGTCTAATTCTTTGAAACCACCAATGCGAACCAAATTATTTACAACTTCGTCGTGTTTAAATTTTAGTTGAGCATCATAGCTCATATCTTGCCATTTACAACCACCACAAACGCCAAAATGTTCACATTCTGGACCAACACGATAAGGTGATTTTGTATGAATTTCGATTGCTTGTCCTTCTAAATAGCTACTTTTTTTCTTCAAGACATGTACATCTACAATATCTCCAGGAATAGCGCCTTTTATCAAAACAGTCTTTCCCTCTTCTGTTCTACCAACCGATACACCTTTTGCACCAGCACGTAAAACTTCTATATTATTTAATATGATTTTATTCTTTACTTTTCTTGACATTCTGCAAAGGTAAAGTTTTAAATAATAATTGAAAATAGTCAAGGTCAGTTTTATTGATTTGTTTTTTTTATCAATTATGTGAAACCGTAAATATTAATTTAGATAAAAAAGTAATCTTGTAAAATAAAAAAATAATCATTTATTTGTAGTATTAATAACTAATTGAAAAAGAGTTGAACATGGGTAAAACAATTAAAGCGACAGATCTATTCCTAGCATTTTTAGCAATATTACTAATAAGTGTAAGTTTTTATCAAACTTGGCTAGGTTTACAGCAGATATTTGGTGGTGCATCATTTGTCATTGCACTGGTATTATCACTACTTCTTTTGTTTTTATGTTGGATGATTCATTCGGCAAAATTAGAAGGTAAATCGGTAAAAGGATTAATAGGGATTTATATTTTTATAGCTTCATTTTGTTTTATAGCCAATTTTAATGCATTGTATACAAGGTTTATGAGAACCGATATTTATACAACAGAATTACGAGATATAAATGATAAGTACAATAACTTAGAAACAAATGTTGAGGGTAAATTAAGCTATAAATACAATAAGGAGACTACTCAGAATATTGAGATAAAGAAAAAACAATTAATCGAGCAAATAAAAGATCCTGGTAACAAAGGAATTGGAAAACGTGCGCAAGATTTGATTAAAGATATTGAAAAATTAACTGGACAAAAAGTTGATTTGTTAACACCAGTTGGCAATGATTATGCAGATTTAGCGGAACGAATGGGAACACAGATTGATAATATGATTTCTGATTTGTCTCCTGATGAAAAAACATTGAAAACGGATATTCATATTGCAGTAGAAAAGTGGAACAAAAAGATTCAGGAATTTCTTTTATTACCAAAAGATGAAAAAGATGGAGCTGCACAAACTTTAATAGATGAATCGTTAATCGAGTATAATAAGTTAGGAACTAGAGCACAGACTGTTTTAGGTCAAGAAAAGTATAAATTTGAACCATTTATTTCTCAAACACAAGATATTGGTAAAATTGGATATGCTTTTGATCACGCAATTAAGAATTTCGGAATGTATCAATTTGTAGTATTAGCAGGTTGTATATTGTTAGATTTTGTAATTGTGATTATCATACTTTTAGTAACAGATCCTACGAGTAATGGAAATAATAACGGAAGTGTTTTTAATAATAAACGTAGTGGTAAAACTTTAATTCCAAATAGTTAATAAGATGAACGAAGAAAAAGACGAATTAAAACCATTGTCATTCGGTTCTGAAGATGACTCAAGACCGTTATCATTTGATACAAATCATTCATCAGAAGATGATTTTGTTCCTTTAGGAAATACAACAAAAAATGAAATAAAAAATAAGGATAGTAATTTTGTGTTCTTTTTTGGAACTGCAGAATCTGGAAAATCTGTTATTTTATCATCTATGTTATATTATTTAAGCTCTCAAGCAGGTGTTTTGAGACCAAAATTAGGTACACCAAATACAAAAGAAGCGCAAGTTCTGTTATCAGATTTTTTCGAGAATATTCGTCAAGGGATTTTACCAAACAGAACAACGCGAGATCAAGTAACACGTCTTGATTTGGTCTTTGAACCGAATAATAAATCCAAAAAAGTACCACCAATTAATCTAACTTTCTTAGAAACTTCGGGCGAAAATCACAACGAAATAAGACGAGGCGGCAATTATCATAGTAGTATAGAATCTTATCTTAATGCAAATATACCACTCACATTTATAATTGTAACAAGCTATGAGTCTGCTCATAAAGATGATAATTTGATTAATGAATTTTTGGATGAATTAGAACGAAAAGGGAAAAATCTTAAATCTGTTAATGTAATTCTTGTCGTGTCTAAATGGGATAAATCTGGACGAATGGATGTCGCTAGTGCAGAAGAATTAGATAGTTTTATTGACGAAAGATTGAGTAGAACTAGCCAAAGAATAAACACATACGGTTTAAGTAAAACATATTACACAATAGGAAGTTTGCATAACAATAATGGAGAAGAACGAATCGGAATGTTGAGTTTAGCAACGGCAGAAGTTCTCTCAAATTGGTTATATAGTAGTATTGTAGGTTATGATTTAGATTATGAAGGGACATTTTGGGAGCGTTTAAAATTTAATTTCACCAATTAATGGAGAATAATTATTTTGTTTCTGCTTTCGGAACTTTTGGTAGTCCAAACGGTTTTAAGAACTCATTTTTTTATATAAATGATAATTTACATTCTATTGCAAAATCAATCAAGACATTTGATTTAAATACCAATGCAATAATGGTATTTCCAAATTCAGAATTATTTGCAATTCGAAAAGAAAATATTCAAAATAATTGCATCATTTCATACTGTAAATACACTTTTGCGAAAGAACCAAATTCAGATAGAGGAGGATCATTTATTGGCTCAAGTTTAATATTTGTCGATAAAGTAGCAACAGAAAATATTACAGTTTCACAGTTAAATAATTTTCATGAAAATCTAATTAATAATTATGTGATTGATGATACAATCAATGTGAAAAATTCAAGTGATTTTTCGATTAATCGACCAAATGATTATGAGAAAATTAAAAATAATTTGAAAGTAATTGAGGATTTAAATACTCTTCAAACAAATAAAATGTTGGTTGTCTTTTGTGAAACTTCTATCGATAAACTTCAAGAATATTTCAAAAAATCAATTGATTTACTAAATGTTTATGACACGATTTATTTTACTCAAAGCGAAGAAATAGCGAAATACGTGAAGTTGAAAAACATTGTTCCTTTGATACAAAATGTGGGAGATCTAAAAGAGTTTGAATTAGAGATTCAGAAATTAAACGAAGATAGATTAAACAAAATAGAAGCGTTCAGAAATGAATTGGTTCAGGAAAAAGAAAAATTATCAAAAGCAAAAGAAGTAAAGAAACAAGAGTTTGCAAAAAATATAGAAACAAATAAAAAAACGCATCAAGACAATCAATCAAAAATTGAAGAAACAGAAAATCAACTTAAAAAAATAGGTTCTGATTACAATGAATTGTCCAAAAAAATTGATGAATTAATAGAAAAACTTAATAAAGGAGAAAGTATTGAATTTATAAAGCAAAAGCTCACTCAATTTAGTCAAGATTTTAAAAATTTAGAAGTTAATTCTCGATCAACAAATTCTATAACACCTCTTCCTAATGTGAATAGAGCAAATAGTCCTCAAACCAATTTAGAAAATTTTTACGAATCAAATCATCATCATAAAAATCAAAAAGTAAGCAAATTAGGTTATTATAAAATTGCGACTATTTTATTGTCAATTGCTTTATTAGGCGTTTTGGGATGGTTTTTATATCCGCTTTTAACTGAAGAAAAACCAATTGAAAATACAAATTATACACCCGAAGTTGTAGAACAAACAGATACAGATACTTTGAAATTAAATCCATTACCAAATTCAGTATCAAATATTAAAGTGAAAACGGACGCCAAAATAGCAGATATTGTAAAAGAAATTTATAAAAATGATACCATTATAAAATTCTATAAACATCAAAAAGAAGATTATTCTAAACATTTATTTAAGCTAAATGAAGGTAAATTCCTTATACAAGCTTCTGATACTATTTTAAAAGATACCATAATATTCTATCCCATTTTTAAAAAATAAATGAAATTTAATTATCTAATTATTTTATTCTTTGGTTTATTTTGGAGTTGTAATCATCCAGAAATCAAGGAATATGAAAGAAGTTTGTCTGCTACTTCAACTATTTTATCTGAGAATAATGAAATAAATAATGAATCAAAATATCAGGTTTATAAAGTAATCGACGGTGATACTTTTTATTGTGTAGATGCGCAAAATACAGAATATAAAGTAAGATTGATTGGCGTTGATACACCCGAAATTAGAAATTACGGAAAAAAGCAAAAAGGTTACTACGGTAAAGAGGCGAAAGATTTTTTAACCGATTTATTGTTGAATAAAACTGTTTTTTTAGAATTTGATTTGGATAAATACGATCAATATAATCGGGTATTAGCCTACGTATATTTAGAAGACAATACTTTTGTTAACGCCGAATTAGTGAAAAATGGTTTTGCACGTATTATGACCATTCAACCAAATTCTAAATATGCAGATTCGTTTTATAAACTACAACAAGAAGCAAGAGAAAATAAAACAGGATTATGGGAAGTAGAGGAATTTTAAGACTCTACTTTTCTATCGCATATTTTTTCAACATATACTCAGTAACAGGTTTCAACGTTTTACCATTCTCAGGATGTAAGCCATAATTTGTAAAAAAATCTACTTTCCCATTACTTTTATTGTACCACACATTTCCTATTGCATTATCTAAATTCAACGTATCTGTACGTGTTATTTTTTGCAACTGAGAAATATCTTCGTTGTATGGAATAGCGTTCATCTGCGGATTTGTTTCATTACATTCAATTTCTTCATAATGATTTTCTTTCCAAACCATACATGTATTATCTGTATTTGGATTATTTAGTAATAAACTTCCAGCAACTAAAGCCGTTGCAATTCCTCCACCAGTAAAATATTTTATGTTTTGATTTTTTATAGCTTCAAAAAAACTCTTTTTTTTAGGAAGTTTATCTTCAATAAATGGTTTTTCAACGATTTTTTCTAATTGATAAGGCTCATCAACCAAAATAGCATCTTCTTCTTCCGAAATAATTATGGGTTGTAAATCATTTTCTATTTTATCAAATTGTTGATTAAAATCTGCAAAATTTTCATGACCAAGATATTCCGCTAAAATATTCAATAATGCAGGATTTATCTCTTTTTCTAAATTATCTCCTTTTACAAAATCATTATAATGTCGCGAGAAAGATTTACTTGTGATAGAATAGTTATAATCATCAGAAATAATTTTTTCTAGATAGACAGACATTCCATTTTTAGATTGATTTCCACACTCTCTTTTTGCTTTCTCAAAAACTTTTTCGAATAGATATTTTTTCGTAGACATTTTCTTTAATAATTCTTTTACAAAGAAGACAAATTTTGGACAAACTACATTACGGTTTCCCGTAAAATGGGCTGTCTACATATTGTCCAAATATTGTCTAAGTTTTGTCTAACACCTTGTTACGTTTCTGTTTTTACTTTGCAATAGAAATCAGATAAAAACAAAACAATTCAGATTTCTAAAATCATAAAGCAATAAACAGTTGAGGTTAACTGAAATGGGAAGCTTTTTTCCTTGACTGTTTATTCTTTGTAAAACTTCCCAAAAATTAAAGAAGCGCTTCTTTTCTAAAAATGTGAAAACCTGCTTGCAATCTGTTTTGCGAGGAAGAGCACCTATGTCAAAAAACAAAAATTTAGAAAAAATGTTAGAATTATTATTATCGTTATTGGGACTTTTATTTCCTAATCAAAATACAGCAACTACATCACAAGATCAAAATCCTATTGTGATACAAACAACTACAACAAATAGTGTTGATGGTGATACAAATGGAGAAACAGGGAGTATTCCACCAAAAAAATAATTAATAAACGGATAGAGTAATCTATCCGTTTTTTATTTAGCTTTATTGCAAAATAGTTTTGTTTTGAAAAAATGTCTACTTTTATTGTTTATTTTTATACTATCAGCTTGTCAATCTACAGATAAGTCTACAAATCAGCAAGGATCAGCTGATAATAAAGCCTATGATATTGCATGGGAGTTTTATGAAAAACATGAGAATGACAGTGCGTATGTTTATTTTAACAAAGCCTATTCTATTTTTACCAAACAAAATAATAAGCATCAAGCATCAAAATGTTTGATTAATATGGCTTATATAAGTCATTACAAAGGAGATTGGTTTGGTAGCCAAGAACTCATTATTTCTTCGTTAAAATTATTAAATCCAAAAAATAAAGAAGAAAGGGAAACATTATCTAGTGCTTACAATAGTCTTGGTCAAAGTATACATGAATTAGGAAATTATGAAGAGGCGATTCGATATTATCAGAAGTCAATTGATTTCTCAATAGATAATACAGTGAAAATTATCAATGAAAATAATATTGCAAATAGTTATCGTTACGATAAAAATTTTAATGAAGCCATCAAAATTTACCAGGATTTATTACAAGAAAAGCAGATAAAAGATTCTCCCAAGGAGCATGCGCGTATAATAGATAATTTGGCGTATACAGAGTGGTTACAAAACAATAAAAAATCGGTAGAAACAGATCTGAATAAGGCTTTAGCTATTCGTATAGAGGAAAAAGATTTGTTTGGACAAAATGCGAGTTATGCGCATTTATCGGATTATTTTTATGATCGAGATAAAACAAAAGCCTTGCAATATGCACATAAAATGAGCAAAATTGCTGCCGAAACAAATAGTGTAGATGATCAATTAGAAGCTTATCAAAAATTAATTTCATTAGATAATCCTACAAATTCTAAAAAATATTTTGCCGCTTTTACAAGGTTGGATGATAGTATTCAGTTTGATCGAAATAAAGCAAAAAATCAATTTGCTTTGGTACGTTATGATTCGGAGAAAAATCGTGGAGATTTTTTGAAAGCTGAAGCAGAAAACGAGAAAAAGAAGAATGATATATTAAAGCTTTATATAGTTGTTGGTTTATTGTGTTTTGGATTGATTGGCGTTTATTTCTGGTACAAACGTAGAAAACAGAAACTTGAAGAGCAAAAACGTTTAGAAGTTAAGAATACAGAACTAAAATATTCGAAAAAAGTACATGATAAAGTAGCAAACGGAATTTATCAGATTTTATCCGAAGTTGAAAATAATCAATCATTAAGTAAATCGGAATTATTAGATAAATTAGAAGAAGTTTACGAAATTTCGCGTGATATTTCTTATGATAAAAAAGACATTGATTTGATGCAAAATTTTACAGTGAAATTAGCAGAAATGATGAAATCGTATAGTTCTGATGAGGTAGAAATATTTATTTTAGGAAACGAAGATTTGCTATGGAAAAATATATCAGCACACACAAAAGCAGAAATTTATCTTGTTATTCAAGAGCTTTTAACAAATATGAAAAAGCATAGCGAAGCTTCACGTGTTATTTTGAATTTTAGTCAAGAAAATAATCAAATTAGAATCAATTATACAGACAACGGAATAGGAATTTCTGAGCTAAAACCTAAAAATGGTTTGCAAAATACGGGAAACCGTATTAATAATATAAATGGGCAACTTATTTTTGATACTGAAAATAATAATGGATTGAAAATCATAATTTCTTTTCCTAACCAATAATTTGAATTATAATTTATGTTTAAAAAAGTATTAATAGCAGAAGATTTCGAGAGTTTTAATATATCAATTCAGAAAGTTTTAAATGATTTGAATGTTAACGACCCAAGTTATGCCTATTATTGTGATGATGCTTATTTAAAGATAAAAGCAGCATTACAAGACGAAGTTCCATACGATTTATTGATTTCGGATTTATCATTTGAAGAAGATCATCGCGAACAAAAACTAAAAGGTGGAAAAGATTTAATTGCAGCTGTAAGAAAAATTCAACCAGACTTAAAAGTAATTGTTTTTTCGGTCGAAAAAAAGCCAGATATGGTAGATAATCTTTTTAAAGAATATAGAATAAATGGATTTGTTGCCAAAGGTCGCGAAGATTCCAAAGAATTAAGAACAGCGATAGAAACTGTGTATGAAGATCAAAAATACATCGGTTTGAATCTGAAAAAAACAATAAAAGACAAAAATTCATTTGAATTTACTTCTTACGATATTACACTTGTTTCTTTACTTGCTAACGGAATATTGTTAAAAGATATTCCTACTTATTTAAAGGATAATGACATAAAACCAGCCAGTTTAAGCAGTGTAGAAAAACGATTAACAATTCTCAAAGAATCTTTACAATTGATAAATAATCATCAATTAATTTCGTTTTTCAAAGATTTAGGTTCAATTTAAAATTGAGTCAATTTTAAGAAATTAGAGATAAAAAAATCCAACTTAATAAGTTGGATTTTTTTGTTATTCAGCTAAAAGTTTTTGAATATCTTCTTTTAATAATTCAATTTCAGGATGATATTTTCCTCCCAAAGAAGGCTCTTTTCCTTCTGCGTCTTTATAATTTAATCCAGAATAAAATAGCATCGGAACACCCATTTTATCATATCTACTACGAATATTTCCTTGTTTATCTACCAAAGCCAATTTTCCGCTGTGGTTTAAACCTTCTGCAGTCGATTCATCTTTTCCAACATAAATATTAAACTGTTCACTCAATTTTTCAATCGATTCTCGATCAGAAGTTAAGAAGTGCCAATTCGGCGATTTTACACCAATCTGTTGTGCATGTTCTAATAATCGTGCAGGCGTATCACGTTTTGGATCAATTGTAACCGAAATAAAACCAAGGTTTTGATGATTAACTTGGTCTTCTATCCAACGTAAATTTTGATTCATAACAGGACAAATCGTAGGACAACTTGTAAAGAAAAATTCGACCACATAAACTTTTCCCAACATATCTCGATTCGTAATAGTTTGATTGTGTTGATTAATCATTTCAAATTCAGGAACTCTCATTACAGTGTATAACTCATCTTTTGGCTTGTTTTTTAACCAAAAAACAGTTCCTATAACACCCAAAATAATAACAACTATAGTAATTAATTGTTTATTCATGAATATATTTTTCTGGATTTTTTAAAAATTCATCTTTACACATTGACGAGCAAAAACCGTATGTTTTTCCTTTGTAAGTAGCAGTAGAACTCAAATGATCGGCAGTTTTCATTCCACAAATAGGATCAAGTTCGTTTACAACAGCAACATCCAATTTAGTTGCAGTTTTCATTTCTTCGTGAGAAACATGTTTTACTTCAAAATTCTCTTGTTTTGGTTGTTCTTTCGTGCAAGAAAAAAATGATACAGCTAAAGTTGATAGAACGATTATATTTTTTAAATTTTTCATTTTAAATGGATTATTATTGATTTTTTCATTAAAAAATCATGTAATTAATTGTTTTTTTGATTGCTTTTAATAATTTGATTCAACGATTTTGAATCAAAGAATCAAACAATCGGTGGATGAAAAACTTGTTGAGTTTCTTGTGTTGAAGTAATATCTTGATACAAATCAAAAATAGAATTTGTTTGCGTTGCTAAATAATTTTTTGGAGAAATAAATTGTTTTTGAGGAACAATCGCCTCTAAAACTTTTACCGTATTTTTAATAAAATTATTTTGAGATCTATTCTTTTCGGTTTTATTTACTTCGCTTTTCAAATAACAAAAACCATTACATAAAAGTTCTGGTTTTTCTTTATTCTCACATAATTCAGTTGTTATTTTGGTATAATTTATCGCATAATCTATCATTGGCATTAGCGGACGAAATGCAATGGAAAAAATAATGGTGATAAAAAATAAAATTCGCAAACTGAGTTAATTAAATCTGTACAAAATTAAGGAAACTTATGACTTCTTAATATGATATATTTTATGATTTAAGAAACTATTTTTTATCATTTTATTTAGAGATTTTTTTCTCAAATTTCTTATCTTCAAAAAAGATTTAGAATTAATCTATTATAATGAAAAAACTTAAAATTACAGACTTCACAAAAACGGAAGAATTATATAATTTTTTGCTCGAAAATCAAGATGAAAATCCTTTATATAAAAATGTTTTAAAGAAATATGAGTACGAAACCGAATTGCTAAAATTACAATCTCAATTGGTTAATTTGCAAAATTGGATTTCTACCGAAAATAAGAAAGTCGCTATTATTTTTGAAGGACGAGATGCTTCAGGAAAAGGTGGTACAATACGTCGTTTCAGAGAACATCTTAATCCACGATCTATGCGAGTTGTGGCATTAAATAAACCAACAGAAGTTGAACAAAATCAATGGTATTTTAATCGATATATCAAAGAATTACCAAATGCAGGAGAACTTGTTTTTTTTGATCGTAGTTGGTACAATCGGGCAGTTGTAGAGCCGGTTATGGGATTTTGTACAGAATTACAATACGAGCAGTTTATGGTTCAAGTTTCAGAATTTGAACACATGTTGTACGAGTCTGGAACTCACATTATCAAACTTTGGTTTTCTGTGACTAAAGAAGAACAACAAAATCGGTTTGATTCACGACTAAACAATCCTCTAAAACAATGGAAATATAGTCCTGTAGATGCAAAAGGGCAAGAACTTTGGGACGAATTTTCGTATTATATTAATCAGATGTTTACGCGTACGCACAATTCTTTTTCGCCATGGATTATTGTTAATGCAAACAATAAAAATGCTGCGCGATTAGAGACGATTCGTCATGTTTTATCATTATTTAATTATGATGGAAAATTTGAATCTGATGCAGATTTGATGGTTGATCCTAATATTATTCAGCGCTATTATCGCATGGTAAAAGAAATTAACCTTTAATTAAAACATGAAATGGATTTAAAACCGAAAGATTTAAAATTAATTGAAACCAAAAAAGGGTTAATTAGTCTTTTACAATCAGATCATAATCATTTAAATTTTGCAAAAGCATTACGTACAGTGAAATATGAAAAAAGAATTGAAGAATTACAAGAAGAGTTAATAAAACTACAAACATGGGTTTCCGAAACAAAACAAAAGGTTGTAATTGTTTTTGAAGGACGAGATGCAGCAGGAAAAGGAGGTGCAATCCGTAGAATTGTAGAACATCTAAATCCTCGTGAACACCGTATTGTTGCATTGCCTCAACCGAATGAGGCTGAACGTGGACAATGGTATTTTCAGCGTTATGTGAGAAAATTACCAAGAGAAGGTGAAATCGTATTTTTTGACCGTAGTTGGTACAATCGTGCCGTTTTGGAGCCAGTGAATAACTTTTGTACAGAGAAAGAGTACAATACTTTTATGGATGAAGTGAATGATATTGAAAGAATGTGGGTTAATTCTGGAATTTATCTCATAAAAATCTACTTTTCAATTACGAAAGAACAACAATCAAAACGTTTTGAGGATATTAGAAATTCACCAATCAAACGCTGGAAATATAGTAGTGTAGATCAAAAAGCGCAAGATTTATGGGATATTTATTCGGGGTATAAAGATGTAATGTTCGAAAAAACAAATACGCAACTCTCTCCTTGGAAAGTAATCGATGCAAATAAAAAGTACAAAGCAAGAGTAGAAGCGATGGAATATATTTTAAATAAAATTCCGTACGGTGTAAAAAATAAACGTATTTTGAAACATCAAAACTTAGAAGACGAAGCATAAAAACCTAATAATATGGCCGAATTTGATTTAAAAGATTTAGAAGCGATCAATAGTAAACAAGAAATAATTGATTTTTTGGTAGAACATGATATCATAAAAGAAAAAAAGTTTAGAGAACAATTAGCCTACGAAAAGGAATTGCAACAATTACAAGAAAATTTACTTGCGTTACAGTCTAATATAATTGATCAAAATAAACGTGTACTTATTATTTTTGAAGGGCGTGATGCTTCAGGAAAAGGAGGTACAATTTCTCGAGCTACAGAATATCTTAATCCTAAAAAATACCGTGTAGTTTCGTTACCAAAACCAAATGAATTACAACAAGGACAGTGGTATTTTCAGCGTTACTTTGAGGAATTACCAAATGCAGGAGAAATCGTTTTTTTTGATCGTAGTTGGTACAATCGTGCTGTTGTAGAGCCTGTTTTCGATTTCTGTACGAAAGAACAATATGATAAATTTTTGAAACAAGTAGTTGATGTTGAGAATTTATTGCAAGATGATGGAATTATTTTGATTAAAATATTTTTATCAATTTCTAAAAAAGAACAAGCCGAACGTTTACAAGATCGAAAAGATGATGAATTAAAAAATTGGAAACTGGGTTCATTAGATCAAAAAGCACAAGAACTTTGGGATAAATACACGGATTATATTACGACAATGTATGCGAAAACAGGAACAGAAAATTCACCGTGGATAGAGATTGTGACTGATGATAAAAAAACGGCACGTTTAGAAGCCTTAAAAATTATTATCAACGCTTTGTCAACTAAAAAGCACGAAACAGAAATGGTGAACATTTATCCGTCATAAATAATAGATAATTCTGATTATCATTTGGATAATCAATAAAAATGATTAATTTTGCACGCACATTGTTCAACCTCTGACGAAAGACGTTTAAGTTGCTCAGTACAAATAAATTGAAATTATTACAATGGAAAATTTAGTAAAATACGTACAAGAAAAATACGTAGCTAAAAAAGAGTTCCCAGCTTTTGCTGCTGGTGATACTATCACAGTTTATCAAGAAATTACAGAGGGTGGAAAAACTCGTGTTCAGTTCTTTAAAGGGGTTGTTATCCAAAGAAGAGGACAAGGAACTACAGAAACTTTCACAATCCGTAAAATGTCTGGTGATGTTGGTGTAGAGCGTATCTTCCCAGTTAACATGCCAGCTTTACAAAAAGTTGAAGTGAACAAGAAAGGTAAAGTTCGTAGAGCTCGTATCTTCTACTTCAGAGCGTTACGTGGTAAAAAAGCACGTATTAAAGACGCTTCTTACTAAAAAGAAATTATTTAGAAGAAATAAAAAATCCGTTCGAGTTATTCGAGCGGATTTTTTTATGATTTAAATTTTGATCTTATTTTTAACTATTTCTAAATTTTATAATAGTTATGACTTTGTTTGATTGCCCATTTTTCTTTGAATTTAATCCATTTTTCTTTGAATATTTTACGCATTAATTTATCTGTATAGCGCATAATAAAAACATGATAAACGGTATTAAGTACTTGTAAAAATTCATTTGGAAAAGCACGCAACGACATCGAAAATCCAGGCGCTAAATAGCTGTTGTAATGCCAATAACCACGTGGAATAAACAATGCATCGCCATGATTCATCACAAAATCAAAACCTTTTGCATGTTTCAGAGCAGGGAATTTTTCGTAATCAGGATTGTCGTAATCAATTTCATAAATAGTATGTACAGAAAGCGGAACTTTGTACAAGGCTTTTGATTGTTCTGGCGAAAAAAGCAAAATACGTTTATCGCCTTCGAACTGAAAATGAATAAAATCCGTCATATCCACATCATAATGCATCAAAACTTTCGCCTCACTACCACCAAAGAAGAGTGTTGGTAAACGTTCAAAGTATTTTAGACCAAGATCAGGAAATGTGAAGTTTTTTAATAATTCGGGAATTTTATCTTTTATAATAAAGAAGAAAATACGCAAATCACTCGGTTCTTTTTTTATCAAATCCACATATTCATTAAACTTCATGTGCGTAGCCGGTGTGTCCGAACTTTTGTTTGCATCAGCCGGTTTGCTATCGTATAATGGCACAGTTTGATCGCCAGCGACATCACTAATATAATCTAAATTCCACTTATCAAAATTTGTCCAATTTTTCGCGTAACCTTTTAGTAATAAAGGTTTTCTTTTTTTGAGATAATTTTTGATAAAATCTTCTTTCGAAATAGATTCAACTGTGTCGATCGCTTGAAATTGCATGCGTTTTTTGTATTGATTAACTCAAAAATAATTAAACTAAATGAATTTTAACTATTATTTTTCTGATGAATCTTCCATATCTTTTACCATATTAATCAAATACGCCATATTACGGATAACGCTATTGTGTTTTTTGACAAAAGGATTCTCTTTGTTCCAAACATATCCAGCCAAAACAGCACAAATTTTCTTTTTAACATTAGGATTTTCAGGTTGATGAAAGAATAATTCTTGTAAATTTCCCGTGTACCATTCTTTTACATAAGTTGTGAAAACATCAATTCCTGCTTTCATATAATCTTCATAATCTGTTTGCCAATCTACAACTTCGCCTTTTAATTCTTTTACAGCTAATTTAGCAGCTTTCAAGCCACTTTCTGTTGCAAAACAAACACCAGAAGAAAAAACAGGATCTAAAAATTCGGTACTATTTCCAGTTAAAACATAGCCATTTCCGAACATTTTTGTAACAGCTGCTGAATAATTTTTTAACCAAATTGGTTCAAATTCAAAAGGTAAATTACCAAAACGATTGATATAAAAATCTGACTTCTGAATAGCATTTTGTAATGCTTTCGCAGCATTTTCATTTGTCGTTAAACTATTGATGTAATCAGTTGGACCGACAATTCCGACACTTGTTTTTCCGTTAGAAAAAGGAATTACCCACAACCAAACTTCAGTTTCTATAATATCAAAAGAAATTTGTGTTCCTTCGCGACCTTCAGGACGGCGAATATCGTCAATATGCGTAAAAATTGCTGAATGAGGATTTAGTTTTGATGGACTATCAATTTGTAATAATCGCGGTAAAACTCGTCCATAACCACTTGCGTCAATTAAGAATTTAGATTCAATTTTATACATTTCTCCATTCTCTTTTTTGACTGTTGTAATTGAGTTTTTTCCTTCAAATTGTACATCAATTACTTCTTCATTGTAACGTAAATCGGCACCTTTATCTACTATTGCATTAGCTAAAGTTAAATCGAAATCTGCACGAGGAACTTGCCAAGTCCAATCTTTACCATCGCCAAATTTTTGACTAAAATCGAAAATACATATTTGATTACCTCTTATAAATCTTGCACCAGGTTTTACCTCAAAATTTTGTTGTTCTAAATAAGGCAACAAACCAGCTTCTTCAAAATGATCCATAGAGCGAGGAATCAAACTTTCGCCAACAACAATTCTCGGAAATTGAGTTTTTTCTAACACAATTACGTTGATATTTTGTTGTCTCAAATATGCTGCCGCAACCGAACCAGAAGGTCCAGCTCCGATGATTAAAACATCAGTATTTTCAATCATAATTTTTTATATTCATTTTATAATTATTTTTGTGCAAATTTGAAGTACCAAATAAACCGAATAATTAAAAGTTACACGTGATAAATAATATGACAAAATTAACAATAGAAGTTATAGAAAACATACTTTTTTGTGATAAAAAAATAAGTTTAGACGATTCAACTCTAAGTCGTGTAAATGAAAGTTATCTTTTTTTAGAAGAATTCTCTAAAAATAAAATAATTTATGGTGTAAATACGGGGTTTGGACCAATGGCACAATATCGTATTGATGACGAAAATAAAATACAATTACAGTATAATTTAATCCGTAGTCATTGTACTGGAATTGGAGAACCGTTGACATTAGAGCAAACAAAATCTGCAATTATTGCCCGATTAAATACGTTGTCATTAGGTTTTTCAGGAATTCATCCGTCAGTTTTAGTTTTGATGCAGGAATTGGTCAATCGAAATATTTTGCCTGTTATCTATCAACACGGTAGTGTTGGCGCAAGTGGAGATTTGGTTCAGTTGGCGCATTTAGCTTTAACATTGATAGGAGAAGGAGAGGTTTTTTATAAAGGAGAAATAAAATCTACAAAACAAGTTTTTGAGTTAGAAAATATTCAGCCAATTAATATTTATATACGAGAAGGTTTGTCAATAATGAACGGAACTTCTGTAATGACGGGTATTGGCGTAGTTAATTTGATTAAAGTAAATCAGTTGATTAATATTTCTGTAACCTTAAGTTCGTTGATGAATGAGATTGTAGAATCTTTTGACGATCATTATTCAAAACCATTGAATGAAGCAAAACAACATTACGGACAACGTTATGTTGCAGAAAAAATGACCGAGTTTTTGAGTGACAGTAAGTTGGTGAAAAAACGTGCAGATGAAATGTATCAAGAACGAACTGAAAAGATTTTTGAAGAAAAAGTACAAGAATATTATTCGCTGCGTTGTGTTCCTCAAATTTTAGGTCCAATTTACGATACATGGAAATCGGCAAAAGAAGTGTTAGAAAACGAATTAAATTCTGCAAGTGATAATCCAATTATTGATGTTAAAAATCAAACTGTTCATCATGGTGGTAATTTTCATGGCGATTATGTTTCGTTGGAATTAGATAAATTAAAATTAGCGGTTACACGTCTGTCAATGCTAAGTGAGCGTCAATTAAATTATTTGGTCAATCCAAAAATTAACAATCGTTTACCAGCTTTTGTTAACTTAGGCACACTTGGTTTTAACTTTGGTTTGCAAGCGGCTCAATTTACGGCAACGTCTACAACTGCTGAAAACCAGACGCTTTCTACGTCGATGTACGTGCATAGTATTCCCAACAATAACGATAATCAGGATATTGTAAGTATGGGAACTAATGCAGCGACAATTTGCGCAAAAGTGATTGATAATACATTTGAGGTTTTGACAGTGCAAAGTTTGGCTGTAACACAGGCAATTGAGTTTTTGGCAATACAAGATAAGCTTTCGTCTAAAGGGAAAAAATTTTATGAATTGATTCGTAAAATTGTTCCAGTTTTTAAAGAAGACGAAGTAATTTATCCTTACCTTAAAGAAATTAAAGAAAATTTATTAAAATATAAAGATTAATAGATGAAGAAATTTTTTATAGTATTAAGTATATTTTTTTCGCTAAATAGTGTATTTGGTCAGAAATTAGCTTTGGTTAAAACTGATGGAAAATTTGGATTTTTGAATGAGTCTGGTCAATTTACAATTCAACCTCAATATAAAGAAGCGAAAGAATTTTCCGAAGGTTATGCGGCTGCAAAGCAAGGTAATCTTTGGGGATTTATTGATAAAAATAACAACTGGATTATCGAGCCTCAATTTACCAATGCAAAATATTTCAATTCTGGAATTGCAATGGTTGAGAAAAATAAAAAATGGACTTACATTAATACAAAAGGTGAAGAATTAAATTATCCAACAACAGATAAAGTATACGATTTTTATAACGGAGTCGCTTTTACTCGTAAAGGAGATTTGGTTGGATTGATTAACACCGAAGGTAATATTGTCATAGAGCCTACTTATGAAGTTATTCGCCCTTTTGATGGAGATTTTGCTAAAGTTGCGCTCAATAAAAAATGGGGAATAATAGACAATAAAGGTAATGTTGTTGTAAATCTTGAATATGACGAAATCGGAAATTTTAGTCAAAATTTTGTTTGGGCTAAAAAAGGTTCAGAATTCGGAATTGTGACAGATAATCAATTCAAACCAATTGTTGGTGTTGATAAAATATCAGATTTTGGAACAAATAATTTATCAATTGCCAGAAAAAATAATAAACTTGGATTTATTAATAAAAATGGAGAATGGATTATAGAACCAAATTATTCTAATGCAAAAGATTTTTCGAATGGATTAGCTCCAGTCGAAAAAAATGGAAAATGGGGATATATTGACGAATCTGGAGAAATTAAAATTCCTACAAAATACAATGATGCCGAACTTTTTAGTGATAATGGTTTAGCGCCAGTAAAGCAAAATGGAAAATGGGGATTTGTAAATAAACAAGGAGAATTGGTAATTCCTACAGAGTATGATATTTCGGTAAGTTTTGGATTTATGCAAAAGGACAAAGGATTTAACGGAAATATTGCACGCGTAAAAAAACAAGGAAAATGGAGTTTTATCGACAACCAAGGCAAAGTAATTGCTGATAAATGGTTTGATAATGCCGAACTTTTTAACGATTAAAAATAGAGAGAAATAGCATGAAATGTGCAATAATAACAGGTGGTTCACGTGGTATCGGAAAAGCAATTTGTCTAAAATTGGCTGAAGAACATCAATATCATCTTTTAATAAATTATCATTCAAACGAAGTCGCAGCTTTAGAAACTCTTCAGGAAGTTAATGCTTTAGGCGGAACAGGAGAAATTCTGAAATTTGATGTAGCGAATACAGAGGAAGTGAAAAAAGTTTTGACTGATTGGACGGATAATAATAAAGAAGCAATTGTAGAAATTGTTGTAAATAATGCAGGTATTACAAACGATAATTTATTTATGTGGATGACACAAAATGATTGGTCGAGTGTTATTAATACAAGTTTAAACGGTTTTTACAATGTAACTCAGTTTTTTATAAATCAATTATTACGAAATAGATATGGTCGTATTGTAAATATTGTATCTGTTTCTGGATTGAAAGGAACGCCAGGACAAACCAACTATTCGGCAGCAAAAGCAGGAATTATTGGGGCAACAAAAGCATTGGCACAAGAAATTGCAAAACGTAATGTTACCGTAAATGCAGTTGCACCTGGATTTATAGAAACTGAAATGACAGATAATTTAGATCAAAAAGAATTGGTAAAATTAATACCAACTAATCGATTTGGGAAAGCAGAAGAAGTTGCAGATTTGGTAAGCTTTTTGGTATCTAAAAAATCAAGTTATATTACAGGAGAAGTAATTAATATTAATGGAGGAATTTATTCTTAATTTAAAATGAATCAAAGAGTTGTAATTACAGGAATGGGAATTTATTCTTGTTTAGGAACATCGTTAGAAGAAGTAACCGAATCGTTGAGACAAGGAAAATCAGGAATTATTTTTGATGAAGAAAGAAAAGAATTTGGCTTCAAATCTGCTTTAACAGGTACAGTTCCGCAAGCCGATTTAAAACCGTATTTAAGTCGTCGTCAAAGAATTACAATTGGCGAAGAAACAGAATATGCTTATTTGGCAACAAAAGAAGCAATGAAAAATGCTGGGCTTACAGAAGATTTTTTTAAAACAAACGAAGTCGGAATTATTTATGGAAATGATAGTGTTTCTAAAGCGATTATAGAAGCAATAGATGTTGTACGAGATAAAAAAGACACAGAATTAATCGGTTCTGGAGCAATTTTCAAATCAATGAATTCTACTGTAACGATGAATCTTTCGACTATTTTTGAATTAACGGGTATCAATATGACCATTAGTGCTGCTTGTGCAAGTGGTTCGCATTCTATTGGTTTAGGATTTATGATGATTCAGAATGGTATGCAGGATATGATTATTTGCGGAGGCGCACAAGAAATCAATAAATATGCAATGGCAAGTTTTGATGGTTTGGGTGTTTTTTCTGATCACGAAGAAAATCCAACAAAAGCATGTCGTCCATTTGACAAAAATCGAGACGGTTTGGTTCCAAGTGGTGGTGGAGCAACGTTGATTTTAGAAAGTTATGAATCTGCTGTAAACCGTGGTGCGACTATAATTGCAGAAATTTTAGGGTATGGTTTTTCATCCAATGGTGGGCATATTTCTACTCCAAACGTAGAAGGTCCAGCAAAAGCAATGGAAAGAGCGTTGAAACAAGCCAATATTTCGGCAGATGAGGTACAATATATCAATGCACACGCAACTTCTACACCTGTAGGCGATGCAAACGAGGCAAAAGCAATCGATCAAGTTTTTGGTAAAACAAAACCTTATGTAAGTTCTACAAAATCTATGACAGGGCATGAATGCTGGATGGCTGGAGCAAGTGAGATAGTTTATTCTAATTTGATGATGATGAATAACTTCATTGCACCTAATATTAATTTTGAAGAAGCTGATGAGGATTCTGCTAAATTAAATATTGTTAAAGAAACCTTAAATAAAGAATTTGACGTATATTTGTCGAATTCATTTGGGTTTGGAGGTACAAACTCTGCCTTGGTAATTAAAAAATTTAATCATTAAAAATGGTGAAAAGTAAAATCGCAGAAAAATTAAATAATATCTTAATCGACGAATTTGAAGTTGATCCTTCTGTTATTTCAGAGGAAAAAAATGTAAAAGAATCTTTGGATTTGGATAGTTTAGATTATGTTGATTTAGTCGTAGTTATAGAAGCTAATTTTGGTGTGAAATTAGTAAAAGAAGATTTTCAAAACATTATAACTTTTGAAGATTTTTACACAATTGTAGAACAAAAGTTAGACGATAAATAACAAATATGAAACAATGGGATGGACGTTCTAAAGGAACGGTCCTGGGCTATAAAATATTTGTTTACGTAATGAAAAAGCTCGGAATAAAAGCTGCTTATGTAGTTTTATATTTTGTAGCTTTTTATTATTTTATGACGGCTCGTAGTAGCAATAAATCGATAAAATATTATTTTAAAAATCGATTAAAATTTTCAACTTTCTATTCTATTTTAGCAACATACAAAAGCTATTTTATTTTTGGACAAACACTTATTGATAAAGTAGCAATTAACGCTGGTTTGCGTAGCAAATACACGTATGAATTTGATGGAATAGATTTATTGAAAGATTTATTAAATCAAAAACAAGGTGGAATTTTAATCAGCGCACATGTAGGAAATTTTGAAGTTGCCGAACATTTTTTTGCAGACATAGATTTCGATTGTCAAATCAATTTGGTGACGACAGATATGGAAAGAAGTGTAATCAAAGAATATTTGGAGAGTATTTCGATGAAACCTTCTATCAAGTTTATTTTGATTAAAGAAGATTTATCCCATATTTTTGAAATCAATAATGCATTAAGCCAAAACGAATTAATTTGCTTTACAGGCGACCGTTATTTTGAAGGAAATAAAACGATGCAAGCAGAATTATTAGGAAAAGAAGCCGATTTTCCTGCTGGGCCATTTGCTATTGCCTCACGCCTCAAAGTCCCTGTGGCTTTTGTTTATGTGATGAAAGAAAAGAATTTACACTACCATTTATACGCTCGTCAAGCGGTTTTTAAACATCGTGATGCAAATGCATTGTTGAAGGAATATTGCAACAATTTAGAAATAATTGTAAAAAAATATCCGTACCAATGGTTTAATTATTTCGATTTTTGGAAGTAAATTGACACAAAATATGAATTACCAACTAGCTATAAAACTTAAATTAATCAATGAACAATGTACTTGTTGTTTACTATACCCAGTCAGGTCAGTTAAAAGAAATTGTTGATAAAACGACTTTAGCACTTTTGCAAAGTCAAGATATTCAGATTTCTACATATAAAATAGAAATGGAAGAAGAATTTCCTTTTCCATGGGATTTTTATTCCTTTTTTGATGCTTTTCCAGATAGTTTTCTTCAAAATCCGAAGAAAATTAAACCAATTCCTGAAGATATTCTTAATAAAAAATACGATTTAATCTTATTGTATTATCAAGTTTGGTTTTTATCGCCATCAATTCCGATTAATTCATTTCTAAAAAATGAACAAGCCAAACAATTATTAGAGAATTCTAAAGTTATTACAATTAGCGGAACGCGAAATATGTGGTTTTTGGCACAAGAAAAAGTGAAACAATTATTGAAAAATAATCAAGCCAAACTTGTTGGTAATATAGCTTTAGTTGATCATACAACAAATTTGATAAGCGCTCTTACAATTGTAAACTGGATGTTTTCGGGAGTTAAAAAACGAATGTTCAATTTGTTGCCTTTGCCAGGAATTAGTCAAAAAACGATAGAAGATAGTAGTAGATTTGGAGAAATTATTCTATCTTCAATTCAAAATAATAATTACACAGATTTACAACAAAATCTTGTCGATAATGGAGCTGTTCGGGTAAGACCTTTTCTGGTTTCGGTGGATACAAAAGGAAACCGAATGTTTAGAATTTGGTCAAAATTAATTCATCCAAAACAAGGAGAGCAACGACGTAAGTTTTTAAAGTTTTTTTATTATTATTTGATTTTTGCTATTTGGTTTTTATCGCCAATAGTAAATTTGTTATATATTGTATTTTACCCGTTTAATTATTTTAAATATAAAAAACAGGTCAAATATTACCAAGGAATAGAATAATTATGCAGAATGTTTATATAACGAGAGCTTCTAAGTTTTTGCCAAATCAACCTGTTGATAACGACGAAATGGAAGATTTTTTAGGAATTATTAATCAAATTCCTTCAAAAGCGAGAAGAATAGTTTTAAGAAATAACGGAATTAAAACGCGTTTTTATGCGCTTAATAAAGCAGGAATTGTAACACACAGCAATGCTGAATTAACAAAAAATGCGATTCTAAATTTATTGAATAACGATTTTACTACCAATCAAATCGAGGTTTTGTCATGTGGAACTTCCACACCAGATTTGTTGTTGCCATCACACGCAGCAATGGTTCATGGTTTGTTGCAAAATAATAATTCGGTCGAGTTAAATTCGTCATCTGGCGTATGTAATTCCGGAATGAATGCGTTAAAATATGGATACCTTTCTGTAAAGTCAGGTAATTCTAAAAATGCAGTTTGTACAGGATCAGAACGTGTTTCGACTTGGATGAAAGCAGAAAAATTTGAGAATGAAATCGAAAATTTAAAAGATCTTGAAGAACAACCAATCATCGCATTTCGTAAAGATTTTTTGCGTTGGATGTTGTCAGATGGAGCCGCAGCTTTTTTATTACAAGATTCGCCAAATGAAGATCAACTTTCTCTGAAAATAGAATGGATGGAATCGTATTCGTACGCACATCAATTGGAGACGTGTATGTATGCGGGTGGAGATAAATTAGAGAATGGAGAAATGAAACCTTGGAGCGATTATTCTTCTGCAGAATGGTTAAAACAATCTGTATTTTCATTAAAACAAGATGTAAAAATCTTGAATGATAATATTTTGATAAAAGGTGTAGAAAGTATGAAATCTGCAATGGATAAACATCAACTTTCATCAGATCAAATTGATTATCTTTTGCCACATGTTTCTTCAAATTTCTTTGTACAAGGCTTGTTCGACGAATTTAGTAAAAAAGGAATTCATGTTCCGTTGGAAAAATGGTTTATGAATTTGTCTAAAGTTGGAAATGTAGGTTCAGCCTCAATATTTTTGATGGTCGAAGAACTTTTCAATCAAGGAAATTTAAAAAAAGGCGACAGAATTATGCTTTGTGTTCCCGAAAGTGGACGCTTTTCGTATTCGTACGCGTACTTAACAGTTGTTTAAAATGAATAACATACAATTACCAATTATTGATTACGATTTTATCAAAAAATTAATTCCACAACGCGAACCAATTATTATGGTTGATGCTATTTTTGAATACGAAGAAAATAGAATTGTTGGCGGTTTATCGATAAAAAAAGAATCGATTTTTGTTCAAAATAATGAATTTAAAGAACCTGGAATTTTAGAGCACATGGCGCAAACTGTGGCTTTGTATACAGGTTATCAATATTACATCAATCAAAAGGAAGCGCCGACAGGTTACATTGGTTCGATGAAAACAATTGAGATTTTTCGACTACCAAAAGTTGGCGAAAAATTACGTACAAAAGTGGATATTTTGCATGAAGTAATGGGCGTAACATTGGTTCATATTGAGGCAAAAATAGAAGATGAGGTAATTGCGAAAGGAGAAATGAAAACGGTTATTGCAGAAACATAATATATGAAGGTAAATCAGCAAATTGATATTCAACAATTTCTTCCACATCGTAGACCAATGCTGTTTGTAGACACGATAACTTGGATAGAAAAAACTTATGTTGAAGCATTATTTACAATTAAGCCAAATCAATTATTTATTCAAGATGAATATTTTACTGAAATTGGTCTGTTGGAGAATATGGCACAAGTTTGTTCTACAATTATAGGACAAAATTATTTTATTAATTTTTCTGATTTGCACAAAGGCGATGTTATAGGATTTATTAGCACAATAAAATCTGCTGAAATTCTACGTTTGCCAAAGATTAATCAAACAATTACGACAAAAGCAACTTTGTTAGAAGTTTTTGATTATGATGAATTTACAATTAGTTTGATGGAGTCAAAAGTGATGATTGATGAAGAAGTTTTTGCGACTTCTACAATGAATTTAATGTTACAAAATCACAAAAAATGAAACAATCCGAAGTTCCACAAGATAAAGGTCATTTAAGTAAAGATAATTACAATGAAGTTTATTACGCAATAAATGAAGAAGGAGAGTTTTCTAAAACATTAAGCACAGGTTGGGAAGCTAAAAATATTGTACAATCTGAGACATTAAAAGTGTTAGAAGAAAGAACAGAAGCGGCAAGAAAAAAAGTTGAAAATGGAGAAATAAGTCCAATTTTATATTTTATGGAATTGAAGCGAATGGATTTAGAAATTTTATCGAATTACGTCGGAATTTGGAAATTTTTCATCAAACGTCACGCAAAACCAAACGTTTTTAAAAAATTAAAAGAATCAACCTTAAAAAAATATGCCGAAGCTTTTGAGATTTCGGTAGAAGAATTAAAACATTTTGATGGAAAAAATTAGTACTGATTTTAAACATTTCCAATCCGCACATTGCGAAAACGGTGTTGCTTCTAATCTATTAAAAAATAAAGGAATTGATATTTCTGAACCAATGATTTTTGGTCTTGGTTCGGGTTTATTTTTTGTCTTTTTACCTTTCCTGAAAGTCAATCATGCGCCAGCAATTAGTTATCGTCCAATGCCAGGAATGATTTTTAATCGTGCAGCAAAAAATCTTGGAATTAAAGTTAAAAGACATAAATTTCGTTCATCAAAATCTGCACAAGAGTTTTTGGATCAGCAACTTTTGGCAAATCGTCCGTGTGGTTTACAAGTTGGAGTTTATAATTTGACTTATTTTCCAGAAGAATATAAATTTCATTTTAATGGGCATAATTTGGTCGTTTATGGCAAAGAAAATGATTCGTATTTGATTAGTGATCCTGTCATGGAAAAGACCACTGTTTTAACAGAAAGTGAACTGGAAAAAGTTCGTTTTTCTAAAGGAGTTTTAGCGCCAAAAGGACATTTATATTATCCAGAATCTATTCCAGAAGAGTTAAATTTTGAAAAAGCAATAAAGCAAGCAATCAAAAAAACATGTCGAGATATGTTGGCGCCAGTGCCAATTGTTGGTGTTCGTGGAATTAGAATGGTTGCGAAAAGAATTAAAAAATGGCCAGCTAAAATTGGGAATGCAAAAACCAATTATTTTTTAGCGCAAATGGTTCGTATGCAAGAAGAAATAGGAACTGGAGGCGGAGGTTTTCGCTACATATATGCCGCATTTTTACAAGAATCTTCAGTTAAATTAAATCGTCCAGAATTGAATGATTTTGCCATAGAAATTTCTGAAATTGGTGATAAATGGAGAGATTTTGCTGTAAATGCTTCACGTGTCTATAAAAAACGTAGTAATACACAAGATATTTATAATGTTATTTCTAATCAATTATTAGAACTTGCAGATTTAGAGGAATCTTTTTTTAAACGTTTGAGAAAAATTATTTAATGATTGAGATTAATAAATTATATAAAAAATATAAAAATTCCGATGTTTTTGCATTAGAAGATTTCAATTTAGAGATCAAACAAAATGAAATTCATGGTTTACTTGGTATTAATGGCGCTGGTAAAACGACTTTGATGTCAATTTTATCTGGATTAATAGAGCCAACATCTGGCAAAATTGTCATTCAAGGATTTAATCAAAATTCAGATCTCAATCAAATTAAGAAAATTATCGGAATTGTTCCGCAAGAATATGCACTTTATCCAACATTGACAGCAAGAGAAAATTTAGAATTTTTTGGAAAAATATATAAAGTTCCAACCAAAGAATTGACTGAAAAAATTAATTCATTGACTGAAAAAATAGGAATGTTGAAGTTTTTAGATAAAAAAATAGAATCTTTTTCGGGAGGAATGAAACGCCGAATAAATTTGTTAGCAGGAATTTTACATCAACCCGAGATTTTATTTCTTGATGAACCAACTGTTGGCGTTGATATTCAGTCAAAATTGATTTTATTAGACTATTTAAAAGAGCTTAATCAACAAGGTATGACAATTGTTTATACGTCGCATCACATGGCGGAAGCAGAGGATTTTTGTACTTGCGTAACGATTATGAATAACGGAAAAGCAATTATAACAGAAGAACCAAAAAAGTTGGTAAAACAGTATAATGCACACAGTTTAGAAGAAGTTTTTGTTTCATTAACTAAAATATCATAATGTTTACACAACTTTTAGCTTGTATAAAAAAGGAAATTTTATTGTTAAGTCGCGATATTGGCGGATTAATTATATTATTTATTATGCCTTTGATTTTGGTTGTCACAGTAACTAAAATTCAGAAAAGTACCTACGATTCTTTTTCAGACACAAGCATTCCAATTTTATTTATAGATAACGATCAAGACAGTATTTCTTCTGTGATTAAGAAACATGTTTCTTCTTCTGGAAATCTAAAAATTGTTTCAGAAATTAATCATAAAAATATTACAGAATCACAATTACAATCGGAAGTTTTTAAAGGAAATTATCAAGTAGGAATTGTTATTCCAAAGAATTTATCAAAAGATTTAAATTATAAAATCAATCAAAATGTTGAAGAAATTTTAAATCAATTTTCTATTGATAGTTCGCAAATTCAGTACAACAAAGCGGTAGAAAATAAGACGATAAAGTTATATTTTGATCCAGCGACTTCTATTGCGTTCAAGCAAAATGTCCTTAATATTCTGGATAAATTAATTACAGAAACAGAAAATAAAAGTATCTACACAGCTTTCCAAAAAGAGATGGGAAGTGAGGATGATTCAGCTTTTCAGAACGATAAATTTATCAATTTCAAAGAAATTGTTCCACAAACAAGTACAACAACACTCAAGCCAAATGTTACGCAACACAATGTACCAGCATGGACATTGTTCGCTATATTTTTTATCATTGTTCCTCTATCTATCAATATTGTAAAAGAGAAAAATTTAGGTACGCACGTTCGTTTGTTAGTAAGTCCTATGCCTTATTCTGTACAGATTTTAGGGAAAACAATCACATATTTAATTATTAGTTTATTTCAATTTCTAATGATTTTAGGAGTTGCAAAATTCATTTTTCCTCTGATAGATTTACCAGGTTTTAGTACTGAAGGAATTCTAATTCCAATTTTTGGATTAACTATTTTTGCCGCATTAGCCGCAATCGGATTAGGATTATTGATTGGTACAATTGCAAAAACACAAGAACAATCAGCTCCTTTTGGTGCAACATTTGTCGTTATTTTGGCGGCAATTGGCGGAGTATGGATTCCTGTTTTTGCAATGTCAGATTTTATGCAACATTTCTCTAAAATTTCACCGATGAACTGGGCTTTGGACGGTTATTATAGCCTAATTTTAAGAAATCAGTCTTTCGTGCAAATTTTACCCAATATTATTTTATTAACTTTGTTTTATATTATTACTTCTATTGCCGCAATATATTATGATAAATTCAGAAGAGAAGAGTAAAACTTTGATCCATAATTCTAGTTTTTCGGTTCGTTTTAACGAAGTTGATTCGCTGGGAATTGTGTGGCATGGTAATTATATTACTTATTTTGAAGATGGAAGAGAGGCTTTTGGACGTCATTTTGGAATTAGTTATTTAGATATTCAAAAAAATGGCTTTGTAACACCAATTATTAAATCTGTTTGTGAGCATAAGTTTCCACTAAAATATGGAGATGTTTGTCGAATTGAAACGACTTATGAAGATACTTTGGCTGCAAAAATGATATTTAAGTTTAAGATTTTTAATCAAGATAATAAGTTAGTTTGTACTGGAGAAACGATTCAAGTTTTTTTGGATAATGAAGGAGAATTAATGTTGACATTTCCTCCGTTTTTTGTAGAATGGAAACAAAAAATCGGTTTATTATAATGGAAAAAGTTTATATTAATCGATCAAATATTTTAACTCCTTTTGGGTTTTCTGTTGAAACAAATTGGGAACAATTGGTTTTAGGAAATTCAGCTGTCTCAAAAATAGAATCTTTTGGACATCTTAAGAATTTTTATGCAGGACAAATAGATGAAAATATTTTCCGAAATATTAAAAATCAAATAATTAATAATGAGAAATATACTCGATTAGAACTAATTGGAATATATTCTCTATTTCAGATTGTTGATAAATCTAAAATTGATTCAAGAACTGGTTTTGTTTTATCAACAACAAAAGGAAATATTAATCAAATTTCTAATTCTTTAGAGGAAGCATCAATTCCTTTATTTGCACAAAAAATAGCAGATTATTTTGATTTTGAAACTGAACCAATTGTAGTCAGTAATGCATGTGTTTCTGGCGTGTTAGCAGTAAATATTGCGAAACGTTTTATAGAAATGGATTTTTTTGATGACGTTTATGTTTTGGCCTTAGACGAATTAACTGATTTTGTTTTAACTGGTTTTAATTCATTTCAAGCAATGGATTTTGACCAATGTAAACCATTTGATAAAGACAGAAAAGGTGTTAATTTAGGTGAAGCAGCGGCTTGTGTTTATATTTCTAAAGAAAAAACGAATAATTCTTTTCAAATAGTAGGTGAAGCGACAATCAATGATGCGAATCATATTTCTGGTCCTTCACGTACTGGCGAAGGTTTGGTTTCGAGCATAGAAAATGCACTAAAAGAATCGGATATTACTTCGAATAAGATTGATTATATTTCTGCACATGGTACAGCTACTTTGTACAATGATGAAATGGAAACAATAGCCTTTAATCGTTTAGAAATGCAAAATATTCCGACGAATAGTTTAAAAGCTTATTTTGGGCATACATTAGGTGCTTCAGGTTTATTAGAATTGGTTTTGGCAATGAAACAAGCGCAAGAAAATTTAGTTTTGAAAAGTTTAAATTATACTGAATTAGGGACTTCTGTTGAGCAAAACATTACCAAAGAAAATTTAAATAAAGAGATTAATTATATTCTAAAAACATCTTCTGGTTTTGGCGGAAGTAACGCAGTAATCATTCTTAAAAAGGTTGAAAATGACTGAAGTTGTAATTAAAAATGAGCAAATTTGGTTGAATGACATCTTGTTTTTTGAAGAGAAATCAACTGATTTTAATACTTTTTCGAAGAACTGTTTTAAGTTTTTAAATATCAATTATCCTAAATTTTACAAAATGGATCAACAAAGTAAATTGGCTTTTTTAGCTGCTGAAATTTTGTTGAAAAATGAAAATACATTAACCGAAAATCAAAATATTGCTTTAGTTTTTGCAAATAAAAATTCGAGCTTAGATTCTGATCTTAAACATGCAGAAAGTATTCAATCTGAAAATGAAATTTTTCCTAGCCCAGCAGTTTTCGTCTATACTTTGGCAAATATTTGTTTGGGAGAAGTGAGTATTCGCCATCATTTGAAAACAGAAAATGCTTTTTTTATAGCGAATAATTTTAATGAAAATCAGTTGAAAAAGTACGCTCATTATTTGATAGATTCGCATCGAGCAAATAAAGTTGTCGTAGCTTGGGTAGATTATTTACAAGGGAATTATGAAGCAAAAATGATTTTAATAGATTAAAAACAATATTACTTAACAATAAAAAATACTATGGAAAATTTAATTACTGAATTAAAAGTAAAAATTATCGAAATCTTAAATTTAGAAGATGTAACTGTGGAGGATATCAAGGATAATGATACTCTTTTTGGAGACGGATTGGGATTAGATTCTATTGATGCTTTGGAGTTGATTGTTTTGTTGGACAAAGAATATGGTATCAAAATTACGGATCCAAAAGAAGGAAAAACAATTTTTCAGTCGGTTGAAGTAATGGCAGATTATATCGAGAAAAATAGAACAAAATAATGGACAAAAAAGTTGCAATAACAGGGATGGGAATTATTTCGGCAATAGGTTATAATGTCGAAGAAAATTTGCAATCACTACTTCATCAAAAACATGGTTTATCACGTTTACAAAATTTTGAATCTATACATAAAGATCAAATTTTTGTGGGTGAAATTAAACAAACTAATGAGGAATTAGCAACTTTTTTAAATCTATCATCAGATAATAATTTCACTCGTACAGCGATGTTGGGACTTGTCGCGGTGAAAGAAGCATTGAATGATGCACAAATTACAAATGTAAATGAATTCAGAACTGGATTGATTTCTTCAACAAGTGTTGGAGGAATGGATATTACAGAAAAATATTTTTTGAATTATGAAGATTTACCCGAAAAGCAGAAATATATTTCAACGCACGATTCGGGTACATCTTCACAACAAATCGCTCAAGAAATAGGATTACAAGGTTTTGTTTCTACAATTAGTACTGCATGTTCTTCCGCTGCAAATGCAATTATGTATGGTGCTCGGTTGATAAAATCAGGAAAATTGGATCGTGTCATTGTTGGTGGAACGGACGCTTTGTCGAAATTTACAATTAATGGTTTCAAAAGTTTGATGATTTTGTCGGATGAATTTAATCAACCATTTGATCTTAATAGAAAAGGTTTAAATCTTGGTGAAGCCGCTGCTTATTTGGTTTTGGAATCAGATGAAATGGTTCAAAAAACAAATAAAAAAGTGATTGGACATTTGGCTGGATATGGAAATGCAAATGATGCTTTTCATCAAACGGCTTCCTCTGAAAATGGGGAAGGAGCGTATTTAGCAATGAAAAAAGCTTTTGATATTGGAGAGATTGATCCTGAAAAAATTGATTATATCAATGTTCATGGAACAGCGACTAATAATAATGATTTAACAGAAGGTAGAGCTCTGTTACGTATTTATGAAAATGATTTACCAAAATTTAGTTCTACAAAGCCTTTTACGGGACACACTTTAGCTGCTGCTGCAGGAGTTGAAGCGGTTTTTAGTCTGTTAAGTTTACAAAATAATGTGATATATCCGAACTTAAATTTTCAATTACCGATTGAAGAGTTGAATATCTTTCCGACAACTACTTTAGAAAAGAAAGATATTCAATATGTTTTATCAAATTCGTTTGGTTTCGGAGGAAATTGTTCAACTTTAATTTTTTCAAAATAATGAGAGAAGTATTTGTAAACGGTTTAGGTGTTGTAAATGCACAATTTATAGATAATATTTCTGATGAAGTTTCAGTTTTGACAGAAAATATTACCAAAGCGAAATCCCCATCACTCAAAGAAATTATTTCTCCAGCTATGAGCAGACGAATGGCTTCGGGTGTTAAAATGGGAATTTATACAGCCAAAAAAGCATTAGATGAAGCGGAGATTGACACTTTAGATGCAATTATTACTGGAACTGCTTTGGGGTGTTTAGTTGATTCTGAAAAGTTTTTGACAAATATTATTCAGAATAATGAAGAATTTTTGACGCCAACAGCTTTTATACAATCAACACACAATACGGTAGGTTCGCAAATTGCATTACATCTTAATTGTAAAGCGTATAATTTCACTTATACCAATGGGTTTAATTCTTTTGAGAATGCTTTATTAGACGGTTTCCTTCAGATTAAAAGTGAAGAATCATCAAATGTTTTGATTGGTGGAATTGATGAAATAGGAGAAAGAACGTATCAATTACAACAATTGATTGGCGAGATAAAATCTGAAACTAATCAAGGAAAAAGATACAGTGAAGGTGCGCATTTTTTTGCAATTTCAGATAAAAAATCAATAACATCTTATGCGAAAATAATTGATGTAAGTATTCAGAATGAGTACGATAAAGAAAATTTATTTTCTGAAATTTTAAAATTTATTCAGTTGAATAATATTAATTTATCCGAAATTGACGCGATAATTTCTGGAATAGATGATTTACAAATGATTAATGAAATTAATTCTTCAATTACAATTTTTACATACAAAGATTTTATTGGCGAGTTTGGAACTTCTTCAGCATTTGGATTGACTTTAGGTTGTGAGATTCTTAAAAATGAAACTTTTCCAAAAGCATTTTTAGCAAATCAAAATCAACCAGATGAATTAAGAAATCTACTGTTAATCAATGGTTATAAAGGAAGAGATTTAAGTTTTACGCTACTTCAATCTATATGAAATTTAGAATTGTAAATTTTGTTTGTCTATTATTTTTAGTCTTTTTACTAATTTTTTGTTGGCAATTTGAATTCAGTTTTTTCGCGTTAATAATTCCATTTTTTGTTTGGATAACATTGACAATTTTTGGAGTTTTTGAGATAAGATTAAATTATTTTCTGAAAGCTTTTCATCAACAAAAAAATAGTCAACAAAAGATTATTTCGTTAACTTTTGATGACGGTCCAACGGAATTTACTCCTCGAATATTGGATATTTTAGAAAAAAATCATGCTAAAGCTACTTTTTTTTGTATAGGTAAGCAGATAGAAAAGTATCCAGAAATACTTAGAAATACATCTAATTTAGGGCATATTATAGGAAACCATACGTTTCATCATTCCTCTAAAAATGGCTTTTATTCTTCACAAAAAATAGTTGAAGAAATAAGTTCTACAAATGAAATAATTTTTGATACAATTAACCTTAAACCAAAATTATTTCGACCGCCTTTTGGTATCACAAATCCACATATAGCCGATGCTATTTCACAAACAAAACATGATGTAATTGGTTGGAGTTTACGGTCATTAGATACAATAATAGATGATGAGCAAAAGCTTTTTGATAGAATTTCGAGCAAAATAAAACCAGGTTGTATTGTTTTGATGCATGATACTTCGGATAAAACGGCGAATGTTTTAGAGCAATTATTTGTATTTTTACAGAAAGAAAATTATAAAGTTGTTCTATTGGACGAACTTTTGAAAATTGATGTTTATGAAAATTAAAATAGTATTCTTTTTTGCACTTTTTGTGATGAAAATTTCTGCGCAAGAAAGTAAAATGAGTAATATAGAAATAGAAAAATTTAAAAAAGATATTATTTCAGATTCAAAGAATATAGAGACTTTGATGGCTGATTTTACACAATATAAAGTGATGAGTTTTTTAGAAAAACCTATTATCTCAAAAGGCAAATTGTATCTTCAGAATCCGAAAGCAATGCGATGGAATTATACGCAACCAATAGATTATAATGTGATTTTCAACAATGGTAAAATCTACATAAATGATGAAGGTAAAAAAACAAGTGTAGATCTACAAGGAAATAAAAAATTTGAAAAGCTAAACCAGCTGATAGTTGGAAGTGTAAGCGGAAATCTTTTCAATACAAGTGATTTTGATATTACGTATGCAAAAACAGATAAATCTCGTATTGCTAAATTACAACCTAAGTTAAAGGATATAAAAAAATACATCAAAGAGATTCAATTAACCTTTTATACAGGGCAATCTACGGTTACAGAGGTTAAGATGATTGAGCCATCTAATGATTATACAAAAATTTTATTTACCAATAAATCTTTAAATAAAACTATAAATGCATCGGTTTTTACTCCTTAGTTTATTTATTTTTTGTTCTTGTGGTACAACTTATAAAGTTTCTGATATTCAGCAAGAAAAACGATTGAATCAAGTTATTTCTAATCCTTACTTTAATAAAGTCAATAAAGAGTATGCGTATAGATTCAAAATTACTTTTATGAAAAAAGAAATGAAAGGTAATTTTGTTGTAAAAAAGATAGATAAAACAACTCATCGTGCTGTAATGATTTCAGATTTTGGAAATACGCTTTTTGATTTATCTATTTTCAATAATGAATATACGTTACATTATGCAATGCCAGATTTGAATAAGAAAGTAGTTGTAAAGACACTTGCAGAAGATTTACAAACTATTTTTCAAAATGATTTTGAAGTTAATCAACACTATATTACTAAAGATAATTTGATTTTGAAATCTGAAAATATTAGTTTAGTTTATCCTAAGAATAAATCATTTTTTTTTACAGAACTAATTCATTTAAAGAAGAATAAAATAAAGACGATGAATCAATTTGAAGTTGATAAAACCGATTTTCCGAAAAATATTTTGATAAAACATAATCATTTTAATTTATCAATCGAATTAATTAAGGTAAATACAGAGTTAGAGTAACTTCAACTAACGTTTTTAATAGTAAATTTTAGATTATCTTTGTTAATCAAAACAATTGCAAATGCTTATTCCTAACCTTTATAGTATAAAAAAATCTGAAACGATTGACGACTTTAATTTTAATATTCAAATAGAATTAAATCCGAAACATGAGATTTTTGATGGACATTTTCCAAATAATCCAATTATGCCAGGAGTTTGTATGATTCAGATAATAAAAGAGTTAACGGAATTGTTTATCTCTCAAAAATTGTATTTGTCTAAGGTTTCTAATGTTAAATTTATGGCAATTATTAATCCTTTTACTCATTCTGTTTTAGATCTGAATTTGAATATTATGAATAATGGGGAAGAAGTGAAAGTTAAAAATTCTTCCTTTTTTGAATCGACAAATGCATTAAAATTTAGTGCTGTTTTTAAAATTTTAGAATAATGAAAGTCTTTCTATCACTTCTATTTTCGATTACATTTTTCTTTGGATTAACTTTATCTGAATTAAGAACTGATTTTGAAAATGCTTCAAAATCAAGTAAAAATATTGATGTTTTATACAATAAATTAAATGATTATTCTGGTGATAATCAAACTATTATTGCTTACAAAGGTGCTTCTAAAATAATGAAAGCAAGATTTGTAAAAGATAAAGCTACAAAGAAAAAATATTTTACAGATGGTGCAAATTTGATAAATGATGCTGTAAAAAATGATGCAAAAGATGTTGAAAATCGCTTAATTCGCTTAATTATTCAAGAAAATATTCCAAAATTCATCAAATACAATCAAAATATAGAACAAGATAAAAATTTTATTGTAGAGAATTATCAATCTTCGTCAAAAGAAGTTCAGAATTTGGTTAAATCTTATGCGAATAAGTACAAAACATTCACGCCACAACAACTCAAAAAAATCAAATAATTTGAATGGAATCCTCAATTATTAGACATAAAATTGATGAATTTAAAATCTGTGTTTTAATTCCCACTTATAATAATGACAAAACTTTGCGTCGTGTTATTGATGGAGTTTTGGCGTATACAAATCATGTTTTTGTCATAAATGATGGATCTACAGACACGACATTAGCGATTTTAGAAAGCTATGAAAAGCAAATTTCTGTTGTTACAATTCCGATAAATAAAGGAAAAGGAAATGCGTTGCAAGTAGGTTTTAGAAAAGCGAAAGAATCGGGTTATGATTTTGCAATTACAATAGATTCTGATGGTCAACATTTTCCGCATGATATTCCTAATTTTGTAATGAAATTAGAAGAAAATCAGCCTGTTTTATTGATTGGGAGTCGACAAATGGAACAAGATGGAATTCCGAAAAAAAGTAGTTTTGGGAACAAGTTTTCTAACTTTTGGTTTTGGTTTGAAACAGGAATTAAACTTGATGATACACAATCTGGTTATCGCTTGTATCCGTTGAATTTTTTGCCAAATAAATTTTGGACAAATAAGTTTGAATTTGAGATAGAAGTGATTGTTCGTTCGGCTTGGAAAGGAATTAATGTCGTCAATATTCCGATTGATATTTTGTACGATCCTAATGAAAGAGTTTCTCATTTTAGACCATTTAAGGACTTTACTCGAATTAGTATTCTGAATACTTTTTTGGTCTTTTTGACCATTTTTTATATCAAACCACGAAATTTTTTGTTCAGTTTCAAAAAAAAAAACATCAAAACTTTTTTTAAAGAAGACATTTTAGGTAGTAATGATTCTAACAAAGTAAAAGCCTTGTCTATTTCGTTGGGCGTTTTTCTGGGAATAGCTCCTTTATGGGGTTTCCAGACTTTTTTAGCCATATTTTTAGCTTCAATGTTTCGTTTAAATAAAGTAATTAGTTTCTTTTTTTCCAATGTAAGTATTCCGCCAATGATTCCGATAATTATCTATTTATCGTTATTGACAGGAAGTTTTATACTACAAGACAAAATGGAGTTTGATTTTGATGTAATTTCATTCCAAATTATCAAGAAAAATTTAGTGCGATATGTAATTGGAAGCTTCGCTTTTGCTACATTTTGTAGTATTTTGAGCGGAGTTATTAGTTATTTTATACTCTCTTTTTTTAGTCAAAAAACAGTAAAAAATGCATAAGTTTTTTTACAAAATATTTTTATTCATTCAACAAAACAAATTATTAAGTACAATTGGTTTTGTATGTTTTTTATTGGTTTGTATCTTTTTTGCAAATCGATTAAAATTTGATGAAGATATTACTCGAATTATCCCAAAAAATGAAAAAAATACAGCAGTTACCAAAGTTATTTCTCAATTAAAATTTACTGATAAAATTGCTGTAATTATAGAGAAAAAAAAGGGAGGGACAATAGACGACATGTCTGCTTTAGCGTCTGATTTTTTAGACAGCGTTCAGCCTTATAACAAGTATTATAGCGATATACAAGGATATTATGATTTAGATAATTTTGCTGCTACATTTGATTTTGTGCATCAGAATTTGCCACTTTTTTTAGAAGAAAATGAGTATAAAAAGTTTGACGAAAAATTAAACAAAGATTCTATTTCGAAAATTGTCGAGAGCAATTACAAAAGTTTAATTACGCCAACTGGTATTGTTTCAAAAGAATTTATGTTGAAGGATCCGCTTGGATTTACATTTCTGGCATTAAATAAGTTGAAAGAAAGGAATTTAACCGATGATTTTGAGGTTTATAATGGATTTATTGTAACCAAAGATCATTCAAAATTATTTCTTTTTATTAATCCTAAATTTTCTGGTAGCGAAACAGAACATAATGCAGATTTTGTTGATGATTTGAATGGAATAAAAGATAAGTTAAACCCAATTTATAAAGGAAAAACAGAACTTTCATATTTCGGTTCAAGCTTTATTGCAGTTGCAAATGCAAAACAAATAAAACAAGATATTATAACCACAGTATTGATTTCGATGATTACGTTAATGGTTATTTTAATGGTTTTTTACCGTAAAATTTATATTCCGATCATCATTTTTATTCCATCTGTTTTTGGATTTTTCTTTGCTTTAGCAACATTGTATTTTATTCAAGGAACAATTTCCGCAATTTCGTTAAGTATTGGTGCTATTTTATTGGGAATAACCATTGATTATTCGTTGCATATTATGACACATTATAAGCACAATAGTAATTCTAAAATATTATTTAGAGAAATTACAAAACCGCTTATAATGAGCTCTACAAGTACGGCTATTGCATTTTTGTGCTTGTTATTTGTAAAGTCTGATGTGTTAAGAGATTTAGGAATTTTTGCTGGAATAACAGTTGTTGTATCGGGTATTTTTTCGTTATTAATTATTCCTCATTTATATCATCCGAAAGCAAATTCAGTAGAAAATAATTCATCAATTATAGAAAAATTAGCATTTTTCTCATTTCATAACAATAAATTCTTGATTGGAATTTGCTTGATTTTGATTGCTGTAAGTTGTTTTACGTTTAATAAAGTAACTTTTGACCAAGATTTATCGAAGTTAAATTATATTCCTCAAGATCAAAAAATTGCTGAACAAAAGCTGGAAACGTCTTCTAATTCTATTTCAAAAGCGTTATATGTTGTGAATTATGGGACAAATCAAGATGAAGCTCTAAAACAAAATTTAGCGTTGACTAAACGATTGGCTAAGGCAGAAAATAAGCAGGATATTTTAAGTTATAATTCCATTCAATCATTGGTTTTACCGACGGATATTCAACAAGAAAAAATAAAAAATTGGAATACTTTCTGGACAAAAGATAAAGTCAATTTTGTAAAACAACAATTTGTAAGCGAAGGAAAAAAATATGGTTTTAAAACTTCTGTTTATGATGATTTCTTTTCAATTTTTGATAAAAACTATACTGTATTAAAGTTAGAAGATTATAAAGCATTTAATCCTTCACTTTTTAATGAATTTGTATCCGAAAAAGATGGTTTTTATACCATTTCTACATTGGTAAAATTGAAAGAAGAAAACCGAGAAAATTTTATTAAAACATATCAAAATAATGAAACAATAGTTATTGATCGAAAACAATTGAATGAAAATTTTCTGGAAAATTTAGTCAATGATTTCAATAATTTAGTTAATTATTCTTTTATAGCAGTATTGTTAATTTTATGGTACTTTTTCAGAAGAATAGAATTGGTTATTATTAGCGCAATTCCAATTGCACTTTCAGGTTTAGTAACCGCTGGATTAATGGGACTTTTTGGTATACAATTTAATATTTTTAGTAGTATTGTTTGTACACTTATTTTTGGTCACGGAGTAGATTTTAGCATTTTTATGACAAGTGCTTTGCAGAAAGAATATACGACAGGTAAAGACGAAATGCCAACATACCGTACGTCAATTTTATTAGCTGTTATTACAACTGTATTAGCCATTGGAGCACTGATTTTTGCTAAACATCCAGCGCTAAAATCCATTGCTTCTGTTTCTCTTGTTGGGGTTATTGCTGCTTTGGTTATAACGTTTATTTTTTACCCAATTTTATTTCGATTTTTTATTGCAAATCGTCCACAAAAAGGTAAAAGTCCGCTTACATTATGGTTAACAATTCAAAGTGTATTATTTTTCATTTATTTTGGATTAGGAGGTATTTTGTTTTCGGTAACATTACGATTATTGATGATTATTTTACCGATTTCTAAAACAAATAAGTACAAATTATTTGGTAATGGAATGGCACTTTTTATGAAATCTGTATTGTATATAAAACCAACAGTTATCAAAAAAGTTATCAATCCGTATCACGAAGATTTCTCGAAACAATCTATTATTATTGCAAATCACACATCATTTTTAGACACTTTGGCAATTGGTATGTGTACACCTTATATCGTTTTTTTGGTGAACGATTGGGTTTATAAATCGCCAATTTTTGGTAAAGCAGTTAAAATGGCAGGTTTTTATCCCGTTTCTAGTGGTGTTGAAGACAATGTTGATGTGATAAAAGAACGTATAGGAAAAGACTTTTCATTAATGATTTTTCCAGAAGGAACGCGTTCTCTCAACAATAATGTAACTCGTTTTCATAAAGGTGCTTTTTATCTTTCAGAGAAATTACAATTAGATATTTTACCAATTTATATACATGGAAATTCAGAAATTATTCCAAAAGGAGATTTCAATGTTTATGACGGACATATTTTTTCGGTTATTGGTGAACGAATTGCTTGGAATGATGAATCCTACGGGAAAACTTATTCGGAGAGAACAAAGAAAATTAGTCGAAAATTTAAAGAAGATTTCCAGAATATTAGAAATCAATACGAAGATGAGAATTACTTTAAACAGAAATTATTTTTAAGTTTTCTTTACAAAGAAAATGAAATAATAACTGAAGTAAAAAAAGATTTTAAACAGAATAAAAACGTTTATCATAAATTAAATGAAGCTTTTACGATTAATGAAAAAATACTTCATTATGGAAATGATTATGGACAAATCGATTTTCTATTAGTCATGCAACAAGCTGCTCGTCAATTATTTTCGTTTGTCAAAAATGAAGAAAAAAGAGAAATTGCTTCGACAAATTATATTACAAAAACCAGAAATTTGAAGTATATTCATAATCTTAACGTTATAGACGATATAAAAACTCTGTTGATTTCTACTACAATTGATGATGAAGACCAAGAATTAATTCAATTTTTTGAGAAAATTGTAGTCTTGAAAAATAGAAAAATTGATGTAACGTTTTTAACTTCTTTTACCAAACAAATTGAAACTGATGGGTATGTTGTCTACACAAAATAATCAAATCAAAAAATACGATGTAGTCGTTATAGGTAGCGGTTTGGGAGGACTTGTTTCTGCGCTTATTTTGGCAAAAGAAGGTAAAAAAGTAGTCGTTTTAGAGAAGAACAATCAATACGGAGGAAACCTACAAACTTTTGTCCGCGATAAAGTTATTTTTGATACGGGCGTTCATTATGTTGGTGGTTTAGATAAAGGAGAAAATCTGTACAATTACTTTGATTATCTTAACATTGCGGACAAACTAAAATTGCAGAAATTAGACGAAGATGGTTTTGATATTATTTCTTTTGATGATGACGAAATTGAATATCCTATTGCGCAAACATATCAAAATTTTGTCGATCAATTAGCTGTTTTTTTTCCAGAAGAAAGAGAAAATTTAATCAAATACAGTAATAAATTAGAGGATTTGTGCACCAAATTTCCTATGTACAATCTTAATATCGGAACATTTGAGGACGAAGAAAATCTATTGTCAATAAATGCAAAAGAATTTATAGATTCTATTTTTACAAATGAACGATTAAAGGCTGTTTTGGTTGGTAATAATTTTTTGTATGTTGGTCAGTCCGAAAAAACTCCACTTTACATTCATGCTTTGTCTGTTAACTCTTATATACATTCAGCTTGGAGATGTGTAAATGGAGGAAGTCAGATATCAAAATTGTTGATTAAAGAGTTGAAAAAATACAATGGAGAAATTTATAAATACCAAGAAATAGATACTTTTATTCAAGATGAGCATGAAAATTTAATTGGTTGTCAGGCTAAAAATGGAGAACAATTTTTTGGAGATTTATTTATTTCTAACATTAATATAAAAAGAACAATTGAGATGTTGGGCGAAAGTAAATTTGGTAAACCATTTTCTCGTCGAATAAAAAGTTTAGAAGTTACACCTTCTACGTTTACGGTTTATATTGTTTTCAAGCCAAAAACCTTTCCTTATATCAATCATAATATTTATCATTTTAATTCGATTGATGACGTTTGGGATACGTTTGAGAAAGAGGTGGAAGATTGGCCCAATACTTATATTGCAACTTTCGGAATGGATATGAAAAATAAAGCATTTTCGGAAGCAATGACGATTATGACTTATATGAAGTTTGAAGAAGTTGAGCAATGGGAAAATACGTATAATATTGATGTGAACGAAAATTATGGAAATAGGGGAGAAACCTACGAAGAATTCAAAGAGAGAAAAGCACAATTAATCATCAATAAATTAGAGAAAAAATATCCAAATTTCAAAGATAAAATACAATCTGTTCATACTTCTTCGCCATTATCTTACCGAGATTTTATTGGTTCTGAAAAAGGAAATATGTATGGTTATTTAAAAGATAGCAACAATCCTATGAAGACATTTATTTCATCAAGATCTAAAGTCAAAAATTTATTTTTCACAGGACAAAATGTCCGTGTTCATGGTGTTTTAGGCGTTACAGTTGGCGCTTTTGTTACATGTAGTGTAATTCTTGGCGCGGAATATTTGATGAATAAAGTGAACAAAGAAATAAAGGAAAAGCATGAATAAACTCTTCTACATTTTACTTTTTATTCTTTTTACTTCATGTGGTGTTCAAAAAAGTTTAAAAGATCGTCCAGACTTATCAACTTATCATTCGCAAAAATATACGAGAGATAAGGTAAATGATAGTTTATTTTATATTGCGGATAATTTTTTGAAAAAGAATAAAACGCAAAATTGGGAATTATATGTTTCTGGAGATCCGTTAGAAATTGGTCAGAAAACAGGCGTTTTAACAAAAGAATTGTACGCGTTTCAGGAGCAATCATTCATGAATCTGATTGATGATTATATTCCTTCTAAGCGTCGAAAAAAGTTTTTATTTAAAATTCTAAAGTATTATAACAGAGATTTACATCAATATATTACAAACGAACATAAAGCAGAAATTTTAGGACTTTCCGAATCCGCAACAAACCGTTATGATTCGTTGATGGATAAGTATAATCGTAATTTATTTTTGCACGGCGCACACGATATTGGTCACGCAATGCACGATTTAATGCTTGTTGGTTGCTCTTCTTTAGCCGTTTGGGATGAAAAATCAGAAGATGGCGGATTGTTAATTGGGCGTAATTTTGACTTTTATGCAAACGATGATTTCGCAAAGAATAAAATAATTTCTTTCGTAAAACCCAAAGTCGGTTATCCTTACATGTCAATTACATGGGCTGGAATGATTGGCGTTTCTTCTGGTATGAACTTGGAAGGACTCACAGTAACGATAAACGCAGGAAAATCCTCGATTCCGTTTAAAGCAAAAACACCAATATCTCTTGTTGCATTAGAAATTCTACAACATGCCTCAACAATAGAGGAAGCGATTGCAATTGCCAAAACAAAAAAAGTATTTGTCTCAGAAAGTATTATGGTAGGAAGTAGTAAAGATCATAATGTTGCATTAATCGAAATTTCGCCTAAAAATTTTGGTGTTTATCAAGTAAAAAATCAACCGTATTTGGTTTGTACTAACCATTTTCAGAGCGAAGAATATAATAATGATAATAGAAACAATAAACAGAAAGAAGAAAGTCATTCGGTTTATCGTTTTCAGAAATTAGAAGAACATTTAGCACAAGATAAACAATTGAATCCTACCGAAATGGTCAAACTTTTGCGAGATACAAATGGTCTTAAAAATGAAAAATTAGGTTACGGAAACGAAAAAGCATTAAATCAACTTTTGGCACATCATGGTGTTGTTTTTCAGCCAGATAAACGATTAGTTTGGGTGTCGTCAAATCCATATCAATTGGGAGAGTTTACCGCTTATGATTTGAATAAAATATTTAATGATTCAATTCAAAATTTTACAATTAATGTAGATAGTTTAAAAATTGAAAAAGATATTTTTTTAACGACTGAGGATTATAAAAATTATAAAAAATTCAGAATTGATAAACATTTTATCGAAGATAAAATAGATAGAAAAGAAACAATTACAAAAGAGTTTTTAGAAAATTACATCAATACAAACCCTGATTTTTGGTTGGTTTATGCAAATGTTGCAGAATATTATTTTACACAAAAAGACTATTCACAAGCAATAAATTATTATAAATTAGCTTTATCTAAAGAGATTACAACAATTCCGGATAGAAATAAAATAGAGAAAAATCTAAAAAAATGTTTACAAAAAACATCCAAATCAGTAAATTAGAACAACTTTCTGCGCAAGAAATAGAAGACTTTCAGAATCAAAAATTGCAAGAACAACTTGCATATTTGATGAAAAA
This sequence comes from Algoriella sp., assembly GCF_036647415.1. NCBI lineage: Bacteria > Pseudomonadati > Bacteroidota > Flavobacteriia > Flavobacteriales > Weeksellaceae > Algoriella > Algoriella sp. Next base: position 589 of record NZ_JAVXKG010000014.1, on the reverse strand, counting down.
TTCTACTTTCTATAAACGTATGTTTGCTGAACACAACATTGATTGGACATCAATAAAAACATTAGTAGATTTGAAACGTTTACCGCTTACTACAAAAAATGATTTACAACAATTTAATCAAGATTTTTTGTGCGTAGAACCTTCAGAAATTATAGATTATTCCACAACTTCGGGTACTTTAGGCGATCCTGTAACATTTGGTTTGACAGATAAAGATTTGGAACGTTTGGCGAATAATGAATTGAATTCTTTTCAGCGAATTGGTGTACAAAAAGGCGATGTTGTACAATTAATGACAACAATAGATCGTCGTTTTATGGCAGGTTTGGCTTATTTTTTAGGCTTACGTAAATTGGGTGCAGGAGTAATTCGTGTAGGTGCAGGAGTTCCGCAGTTACAGTGGGATTCTATCTTAAAATACAAACCTAAATACTTAGTTGCAGTTCCGTCTTTTTTATTGAAAATGTTAGATTATGCAGAAAAAAATGAAATTGATTTCAAAAATTCTAGTGTAAAAGCTGTATTGTGTATTGGCGAATCTTTACGAGAAAAAAGCCTTGAACCATCACTATTAGCACAAAAAATCACT
>NZ_JAVXKG010000013.1:0-68247 GCF_036647415.1 Algoriella sp. | reverse complement strand
AATTTATGTATTTTTAATCACTCAAAAAATGTATCTATTTTTCAGGACTAGTCAAATTTTACAAATACTTTTTCACTTGCTCCACCAATTGCTCCTTAGGCTTAGCACCACTTTCTTTCCAAAGCAATTCACTGTTTTTGAAAATAGCAAAAGTTGGTACGCTACGAACCTGATAACGCGCAGCTAAATCTTGATATTTATCAATATCTACTTTCAATATTTTTACATCATCACCTAACTCTTCTTTTACTTGTTGCAAAATTGGCCCCATCATTTGACATGGCCCACACCAAGTTGCAAAAAAATCTAATAAAACTGGTTTTTCTGAATTTATAATTTCATCGAATGTCATTGTCTGCGAATTTATATTATTATCTTGTTTTTTATTTCTATTGAATAAATTTTTGAACATTTTATACTTTTTTAGATGTTTTAAAGATAAGAAAAAAGCACTTCCGAAGAAGTGCTTCTAATTAGTTTGACCTAATTATAACCTAACCTATGAAAAATTTATTCTACTGTTAGTGCTACTAACACTTATATATTAGCAAAACAAATACCAATGTTAAACATTTGACATATAGAATATTATATTTAACAAATTTTAAAATATATATAATTTTATTTTTAAAAATTTTAACAGAAAAGACTATAATTCGCAAATAAATTTTGGATTAACTGACTTTATTTCATCTATTACTGACATAATTTCCTCTTTTGTAGATTTCTCTTCTAAACGCTTTAATTGTTGAGAATTCAAGCCAATCATTTGCATAAAAATCACTTTACCATGTGGCGTTTCAATTTCGCTCAAATCATTATCCTTCACAAAAGCTAAACCAACAATATCTGTATCACTTTCGGCACGAATTGGTCCTCCTAACGGCAAAAATTGATACTCTTCGAACCAAACCTTCGTTTCGTTTACAAATCGTCCCAAATTATTCATTAATTGGATTACCCAAAAAGGATCTTCGCCATTATCTTCTTCAATTGGTTTTACACGAAAAGAAAACTCAAAACCCCATTTGCTAAATTCCGCTCCTACACTTTCTTCAGAATAATATAAATGCGACATTCCGTAACTTACTAAATGATAATAACCGTTTACATCATAAACTGCCACACCATCTATAGGATCATTCCCACCTTGAAAAGAAGTAATTTGAGGAGAATAAAATCGAGGCTCTAATGTACCATAAACCTCTTTTAAGCGATTTTCGATTGATAAGGCACCAACAGCTTGATCTTTTTTATATTGTTTTTTATATTCTTCTAAATTCATGATACAAAAATAGTTCATCAAATTTAAAGACACAAAAAAAGAGAGTTTCTTTTGAAAACTCTCTTTGTAGTAGCGAGAACAGGACTCGAACCTGTGACCTTCGGGTTATGAGCCCGACGAGCTACCTACTGCTCCATCTCGCGATCTTAGAGTACAAATGTATAACATTTTTATTAATTAATCACAATCAGTAATCAAAATAATCATTCAATAATATAAAACAAACTGTAAAAAAGGAGAATAAATTTAACAGAATAGTCAATAATAGATTACGAAAATTATTAATTATCAATAAATTACCGTTATCATTTTGATAATTTCATCAAAAAATGTTTGTCAAGTCCAATTCTGTAAGAGTTTTGTCTGATAATAATTTTTGAAGATAAAATTCTATTCTCAATCCAATTTTTATTCACTTTGTTTCTAAAAATCACACGAATAGATGAATTTTTAATCAAAAATAGACAACGAATTATAATCGCTTATGTATTATCATTTGAATTGTAGACATAAAAAAAAGAGAGTCTCTATAAAGAAACTCTCTTGTTGTAGCGAGGACAGGACTCGAACCTATGACCTTCGGGTTATGAGCCCGACGAGCTACCTACTGCTCCACCTCGCGATTTAGTAGCGAGAACAGGACTCGAACCTGTGACCTTCGGGTTATGAGCCCGACGAGCTACCTACTGCTCCATCTCGCGTTATTGGATTGCAAATATACAACCATTATTTAATTTACCAAATATTAAACTCTTTAATTTTTATTATAATTAAATTTACTTAATTTTAAAAATTTAAAACACTATTAACCAGTATTATAGTTAATTTATAAACAAATTAATAATTAAGTTATTCTTATTTATTTTTCTTACTCTAATCACTTATTATGATAATTAAAAGATTTATAGTTGATTAATCAACTAGTATTGGAGGATGTTTTTCAATAAAATCAATTGCTAACTCAGCAGTATCTGTTAAAAAAAGTAGTTCTTTATAAACTCTACCAACAGCTAATTGGTGCAAAACAGAATAGATTGATGTATCTTCTACATATCTTTTTTTACTCAGAAAAACCATTGGGCTGTAATATCCTGAAGTTCCGTAATGATTTTGAGCCGCTTCCTGAAAAATTTCTTGTGTTGTTCCTGCGCTTCCTGGTGCATAAACCAATCCAAATAGACTAATTGTCAACAACATATCTTCTCTTATACTATTCGAAAAATATTTAGCTATGTATGTTGCAAATAAATTACTTGGTTCATGACCATAAAACCACGTTGGTATTGCAAGGCTTTCCACACCATTAGGGTAAAGTTCTAATACTTTTTTGGCATTCGTCATGTAGTTCTTCGCTAAATATTCAGTTTTATTGTCATCAATAAAATCTAAATCAGCCAAAATTTCAATCGCATTTAGCAAATCTTCGTCCGAATAATTAGCCATATAAGCACCAAGATTCGCCGCTTCCATAATTCCAGGACCTCCACCAGAAACAACAAAATAACCTTTTTCGGTCGCTCTTTTTGCCGCTATTGCAGTTTCGTTATAAAACTCCGAATTGCGTTCGGTAGAATGTCCTCCCATAAAACCAATCACCTTTTTCTTTGTCATACCTTCCTCGTTATACTCTAATATGCGACGAAGTTTATCATCTATCGATAAATCATGTAGACGTTGAGCAAGCGCTTCTGAAACAGATGGATTGTATTTATTTTTTTTGAAATGTTGATAAATTTTTAAATCAACACTTTGGTCGTTATTCGGATCATAGCCTTCCATCAATTCTTGCCAAGTGTACAATTTACTTCGGTAAGGATTATATGGGAGATCTTTGAATTTTGGATAAACAAAAGCGCCACGTTCTATTAATTTTATTGCTTCGTTCTGCTTGAAATTACATCCTAAAAATGTTGTATTACTTAAATTATAATCTTCCCAATTAATTTTTTGAGTAGTAAAATTAACATCCTGAATAACTTTATTTGTTAAATCTTGAGTTTGAGTAGATAGTTCATTCCATTCATTCGTATTATGAACTAGGTTTTTGATTGGTACGATTTTCATTTTTTTAAATCTTAAAAATTTTAATGCTGAATTTACATGAATTATTTCAAAACAACGAATTAAGCTTCATTATGTGGTAAAATATCACTTTTCTAATTTATATTTGCAAAACGATAATTGGGGAATCATGTGTAAATCATGAACTGTCGCGCAACTGTAAGTCTATTTATGACAAGTCAGATTACCAATTTTAGTGATAAATAATAAAGAATCGCTTCGCGAAAAAAGCTAATCAATGATTATGAAATTATCAAAACACCACAAAAAAATCCTTATCGAGAATAAATTAATAAAAAGTAACGTGTAAATAATTATGATAATGGAAGTGGAAAAAACACCAAGAGAAGAATTGATCGAGCAACGTATCAAAAATTCTAAAACCCGCATTTTTAAAGCTGTTTTCCCTGGAGATACAAATCACCACAATACTATGTTTGGAGGAACTGTAATGTATCTTATGGATGAAATTGCTTTTATGACGGCAACACGTTTTTGTCGTAAACCTATTGTTACGGTTAGTAGCGATAAAATTGACTTTAAACACTCAATTCCTGCAGGAACTATTGTAGAAATGGTAGGTGAAGTTTCGCGCGTGGGACGTACAAGTTTGGACGTACAGATTGATGTTTATATCGAAAGTATGTACCGAGATGGTCGCGATAAAGCAATCACAGGTACTTTTACATTGGTCGCGATTAATGAAAATAAAAGACCAGTTCCTGTTATTGACTAACAACTAGCTATATAAAAAAATAAAATCCTTTATCCATTTGATAAAGGATTTTTTTATGTTTTTTAATATATGACCATAATATTCTAAACGTTTAGTAGTTTTACAATAAACACAAACGACAAAAAAATGGAATTACCTTTTGCCGAACCATTTCGAATTAAAATGGTCGAAGAAATTTATCAATCTACTAAAGAAGATCGCGAGAAATGGATTGAAGAAAAAGATTACAACTTATTTAACCTAGAAAGCCACAAAGTATTTATTGATTTATTAACCGATTCTGGAACGGGCGCAATGTCTGACAAACAGTGGGGTGCAATGATGACTGGAGATGAAAGTTATGCTGGTTCTCAATCTTTCCTTAAACTGAAAGAAACAATTAATAGCATTACAAATTATCAGTTTGTTTTACCTACACATCAAGGGCGTGCAGCGGAAAATGTTTTGTTTTCGGCTTTGGTAAAAGAAAACCAAATTGTACCAGGAAATTCTCATTTTGATACAACTAAAGGTCATATTGAGTTTAGAAAAGCACATGCGGTAGATTGTACAATTGATGAAGCTTTTGATAGTGAATTAATTCATCCTTTTAAAGGAAATATCGACTTAAAAAAATTAGAAGATGTTTACAAGCAATACGATAAAACGCAAATTCCATTTACATTAATCACTGTAACATGTAATTCGTCTGGTGGACAACCCGTTTCTATAGAAAATATACGTCAAGTCCGAGAATTATCAAATCAATATGGTATTCCAGTATTTTTTGATGGAGCGAGATTTGCAGAAAATGCTTATTTTATTAAAGAACGTGAAGCAGAATTCAAGGATAAAACAATCAAAGAAATTGTATTAGAAATGTTTTCTTACGGAGATGGAATGACAATGTCTGCGAAAAAAGATGGTTTGGTGAATATTGGTGGTTTTATAGCACTTAATAACGAAGAGCTATATAAAATATGTGGAAATTTTGGAATTATCTACGAAGGATATTTAAGCTATGGAGGATTAGCTGGACGTGATTTAGCGGCTTTAGCACAAGGTTTACAAGAATCTACTGAATATTCGTATTTAAAATCTAGAATTAATCAAGTTGAGTATTTAGGAAATAAATTGATTGAATATGGCATTCCAATTCAACAACCAATTGGTGGACACGCTATTTTTGTAGATGCAGTAAAGTTTTTACCAAATGTGGCGCGTGAAGAATTTCCTGCACAAACTTTGGGAATCGAATTGTACAAAGAAGCAGGAATTCGTGGTGTAGAAATCGGAACTATTTTGGCTGATCGTGATCCTGAAACACGTGAAAATCGTTATCCAAAATTAGAATTATTGCGTTTAGCTATTCCAAGAAGAACTTATTTTCAAAGTCACATGGATTACATTGCAGTAGCACTGAAAAATATTTATGATAGACGAAATGAACTAAATTCTGGTTATGAAATTACATGGGAATCGGATATTTTACGTCATTTTACAGTAAAATTGAAAAAGAAATAAATTAAAAATCCTTCAGAAATTCTGAAGGATTTTTTTTGATATTACCATCTCCAATCTCCTGAAATTCGCAAGGGAGTTTCTAAATTTCCTTTGATTAAATTCGTTTTTATTTCTTCTTCCGTCCAACGTTTTGCTGGTAAATCATTCAAATTACTTAAACGATACAGCAAATAGGTTTCTAAGATTACGTTATTTTTTAGTCCAATTTCTTCTACATAATCAAATGTATCACAATTCGCATGATAACAATTTAAAGCTCCTTTTGTAAATTGACTATCCGACAATCCTATAATCGGCACACCTTGTAGCATAAATGGCTGATGATCAGAATGTAAATCTACGCTCGAAAAAGCATTTAATTTGAAATCTGGAATTAATTTTTGCACATCTTTCGCATACTCATTTAATACATTCAAATTAGCGTCCATTGTAGAGTAATAAGATTTTGGATTTGTTGTCATATCCATATTTGACATGGCTTTTATTTGATTGATAGAACCATCTTTTATAGCTTGTTCTACATAATGTTTAGAGCCCAACAATCCAACTTCTTCACCCATAAACAAAACAAACTCTAATGTTCTGTCATTCTGCAAATTCAGTTTTTTATATGTACGCGCAATATCAATCACAGAAAAACTTCCAACTCCGTTATCTATTGCTCCTGTCGCCAAATCCCAACTATCCAAATGTCCACCAAGAACAATTTTTTCTTTTGGAAATTTAGAACCAATTTTTCGAGCAATTATGTTACGACCTTTCATTTGTCCAACATCATTTTTCATCTCTATTTTAGCAACTTCTTTTCCTTTCGTTAATTGTTCTTTTATCTTTAAACCATCTTCTAAACTAATATTGATTGCAGGAATTTTTATAATATCTCCCGTAACAGAAGCTGTTCCTGTTAATAAAATTCCACCCGCAGGTCGATTAAATAAAATGATTCCTTTCGCTCCATATTTTTCTGCTAAAGCCGTTTTTTCTGAACGATGTAAATTTTCTATTTCTTTTGACGTTCCTTCTAACAAACCTAATGCAGCAAAAACAACTTTGCCTTTTACTTTATCGCCTAATTGCTTGTAATCGTCTTCTAACCCATTTCCTAGGTCGATTAACTCACCTGATAATTTTACATTTGCAGGAGAATGTGCCAACGCTACTGCTTTTATGGGCTGATTATTTATTTTTAAATTTAAACTTTTACGATTCCAACCATTAAAAGAAAATTCTTGAAAAGAAACATCATAACCATAACTTCTTAACAAGTTTGCTGCATATTCTTCTGCTTTTCTTCCGTTTTCGGTTCCAGTTGCACGATGTCCAATTGTTTCGGTTGCTTTTTTAAGTTGAGAATATGCTTCAGAATTTACCTCAACTTCATTATTAATCAGATTTAAAATTTCTTGATTTGTTTGAGCTGATAACAACATTGTTGATGAAATGAAACATGCCGTTAATATTATTTTTGATTTCATGTGTGAGTATTTCTATAAACTTAAAAATGTTTGAGAAAAAATAAATAAAAAATAGTATCGAATTTCGTTTTTTTATAAATATCACAAAAAATAAGGGTTATCGTAATAAATAACGATAACCCTTTGTTTATTTTTAGTTTAATTATATAAAATTATTTTACAATGATTTTTGAAGATGATTGATTTGTTTTCATAATATAAACACCTTTTTTAAGATTAGTTTGTATATTATTCTGTCCTATTTTCAATTCTCCTTGTTTTACTAATCTTCCATTAATGTCATAAATTTGATAGGTAGATTTTTCTTTTGTATCAACTACAAATGTTCCGTTACTAGGATTTGGATAAAGCTTTAATTTATCTAATTTCACTTCATTTGTACTTAAAAGGCAAGCATAATTTGAATGATCTACCAAGCCTAATGTAGAGTTATCTGGTTTATGAAAAATAACATTTTCTACTCTTTCATCTGTTAAAATAGGATCCCAACAATTACCTTGCGCCTTTATATTGTTTGCCGAATTATTGTATAATGCATAATCTAAACCTGTATTTCCATTATTTTCGAAAACATTGTATCCATTTGTCATATCTATATTGGTTCCGTTACCAATAATTGTAATTCCCCAAAGATTTCCTTTGATCGTGTTTCCTTTTATTGTTACAGATGTTTTCGGCGCTGTTGCTGTTTGAGAAATAGAAATTCCACTACCACCAGTATTTGGTACATTTTCTGTATTATTATTTTCGATCGTATTACCAATAATATTTCCGCCAGCAGTAACACCTGTAATCGTAATTCCGTAACGGTTATCTTTTATCGTATTATTTTCTATTTGTGCAAAACTAATCACACTCAACAAACTAGAAACAGAAATTCCACCAACACGTGTGTTTGCTCTATTTCCTATAATTGTATTGTTTTTAATAATTGTTGTTTGATTTTCTCCACTTGGTCCCATATTAATTTGTGGACGGTTAGAGTTTTCTTTATTATTATCTTCTAAATAATTATTTTCGAAAGTTAAAGCCACCGATTGATTCGCTCCAGAACCTACTACAGGAGTAATATTATGTTTGAAAGTAGAATTTGTTATGATTGGATTTCCTCTAGAAAAATTAATCGCACCACCAGTTGAAGCACCCGCATTTTGATAAGAAATTTCAGATTTATCCATTACAAAACTTGAATTAAGCGCTCTTAATCCACCACCATAAAGCATTTTAAATTTAGAAAATTTAGCAATAGCATTTTCCTCTAATCTTACACCTTTAAAATAACTAGTACCTGGATTTGTTGACGTAAACAAAACTTGATTGGGAGCATTTACTATAATTTGTCCAACAACCGTAATTAATTTTCCTTCTGAAATTGCTAAAGTATAATCACTATCCGAAAGAAAAATATCTGTTTCTGCTATTGTTAAATCCTGATTTAACGTGTAAGTATTAGTCGCTGCATCATAAGAAACATCTGCTGTAAGTGCATCTAAATCGGCAATGTTATACGTTTTACCTGTATTAGGCGTTGTGTACTGTGCAAAAATTAGTTGTCCTAATAATGCAAGAGAGATTGTAAATATTTTTTTCATAATTAAGTATTAATTAATCTAAAACTACAATAATACATTATAATAAGGAAATAATAGAGCTGAAAAAACATCGCAAAAAAATAGTCCTCAAAAATTGAGGACTATTTATATGAAATTATAAATTATTTCTTAGTGAGTAGGTACAAAACGCTCTCTTGCATCTTGTAACAATTGCTCAGCTTGTGCTTTATCACCGTATCCTTCTATTGTAGTTGTTTTATTTTCTAAGTCTTTGAAAAAATGCTCAACTTCTTTCAATGTATGAGGATTCATATCAGTGATGTTTTCTAATTGGTTCCATGTTGGATCTGCAACTGGCACACAAATTAATTTTTCATCTTGACCTTTATCATCTGACATGTTCAAAACACCGATAGTTTTAACTTCGATAACACATCCAGGAACTGTAGGCTCTGTTAAAAAAACTAAAACATCAATTGGATCTCCATCTAATCCTAATGTATTTTCTACGAAACCGTAGTCAGCTGGGTAAACCATTGGAGAATATAAAACACGATCAAAACGGATTCTTCCTGTTTCGTGATCCATTTCGTATTTGTTGCGAGATCCTCTTGGGATTTCTATAATTGCATCAAAAGTCATTTTAAATCTATATTTAATTTATTAATATCTTAAAAATTCCAGTCCATTCCGACTGTCACGCCAAATTTACGAACATCTGGTAAATTATTATAATTTCCACGCCAATTAAAATCAACACGTAAAGGTCTAATGTTTCCAAAACCAATGTTTTCTATTCCAAAACCATATTCGTAATAAATTTGTTGATTTGGAGCAAAATACTTGATTGTTGAGCGATTGATGGCATTACTTTTATCTGAAATATCACCATAAGCAGCACGCAAGAAACCAACTTCTCTTAATTTTAATTTTTTGATTAATGGAATTTTATTCAAAATCCAACCATTAAAATGGTGCTCATAATTCATCGTTACATATTCGTCTGTTACAAATTCGTAATAATCTAACTGAGAAAATGTACCGTAAACTTGTCCATAACTTTCGTTACCTGGAATTGCACTCATCAATGATAACGGAACGCCTTGAAATGTTTTTCCTGCTTCTACTGTTACCAAAGATTTACCAAAAGAACCTATTAAAATTGGTTGCGAATATAAGAATTGTAATTTATCATATTCAAAATCTGAATTTATTACACCTTTCAGACCTTTTGTATAACGTAACATTAAAGTTGGTGCAAGTGTATTCATTTCATAACGATCAATCCCGTATTGAGAATATTTTGCACCTGGACGCGCAATTACAGAGACACTAACACTAGAGTTTGTTACGGTTTCTTTTATTTTTCCGTCTTTTTCATACGCTACAGAAAAAAGTGAAGAATCGGCTGGTTTTATTAATTGATAATTTCCGTCTACACGAAAAGTTACATTTTTCCAAGGCTCTATAGATGTATATACATTTGTCAGATTATTGCTACTTAAATACGCATTATTTCCTTGACTAATAATTGACGACGAAGCAAAACTACGTGTCATAATTCCGTCCGAAGAAGTTAACGTTGCTGCTAATTGTTCTACATCTCGTTTTGTACCAACACCAATTTGAAAACGATTAAACTTATTGAACATTGCTCTAAAATCTGCACCGTATTTAAATTTATTATCTCTAAATCCATACGCTAAAAATCCTTGCGCACGCCACATATCATTCTGAGAAAAATACGTTCTGGCACCAGCACGTAAACGCACACCTTCTATTTGGTTATATCCAAATGATGAATATAAATTACCAATATCTATTGCATTTGCGACATTGTAATAACCAGAACCAAAAACCTCTATTCCCTTTACAATATTATTAAATTTGGGAACTTTATTTAATTGTTCTAATGTTTCGTAAATACCTTCTTGATCTTTAGTCAACGCTTCTGGACGACTTTCTGCCCAAAACTCATCAGACTTTTCATTTAATGCTGATTTAGCTGGATCTAATCTTTCGTAATAATAACTTTCTGGATTAGATTTTTCGAAATCATAGTTATAGTAATTGACCGTTTTATGTGCAAAAATACCTTTCGAATCTTCTTTTTTACTTAAAATAGACATATCCAACATGGCATATTCTTTTTTAGGATAAAAAACCGAATCATTTGGAATATCATACTGTAAATTCATAAAGATATTACGCACAAAATTTACGTTAATTTCTTTTGTTGTTTCCATTACAACTTCTTTTACAGCATACGAATCTTTCGAAATATACAATTCACCCTTGAAAGTTAATTCACCTTCGCGACGTGGGTAATATTTGATACGATATGATTCTACTCCATCAACATCTATGGTATCTTTCAATTCATAATCATAAACTGCAAATCCGTCTGTCGCAATTGGACTTACAAATTTGATGTCTAAAATATTAACACGATTGTCGTAAACATCTATATCTCTAAAAAGATTTTTTACAGTAGATGCTACAACTTCATTTTTCTCGAAACCTGAAGTTTTGTTTGCCACTAACTCGCGACGTTCTTTTGTAGATGGCTTATTGATACCTGCAACTTTATAAATTGACTCGTTAAGAAAAGCTGGTAAATATGTTTTTCCATTAATAGAAGAAGTATCTACTTTTTCAAAAATAAATTCCATTCCTTTGAAAATCTTACGTTTCATAAACGTAGAATCTACATTACTGATATCAAATTCTAATTTCTCATATTCATCGTATTGATAATGAGGAATAGATTTTAAACCATTTTTCTTTTTACGTTTCCAAACTTCACGCAAAATTGCATAAGCAGGATTTTCTTTCTTTTTTAGGCGCTTTTTCTTTGCAGAAACTACAGCTGTTTGTAAATCTACCGTTCCATTGTCTTCTTCTGTTTCTTCTTCGGCTACAAATAATTGGGCTACATAGTTGTAATCAATCTTATTTTCTAAAATATAATTTGCGGTTTCAAATCCAGTTTTAGAGATGCTTAATTGATTTGTATTACCTGTAGATTCGATATAAAATGTACCATCAGAATTAGATGTTGCACTTATTTTTAATTCGGGAAGTCGAATATCTGCATATGGAATTGGTTTCAAGGTTTCTGAGTCGATGACTTTACCTTGAATTTTTACTTGCGCTTGAAGAAGCGCACAAACAACTATAAAAAAAGCTGTTAGTTGACTTTTCATGGATAAATTTTGGTTAAAAAGTAAAGTCTAGCAAAATATGTGCTAGACTTTACAAATATATATGATATATCTTATCTTATTTATACATTACCGATTTTACTGCATCTACAAGATCTTTAACTTGTGGCATCCATTCGTTATATAAATTCGGTGCATAAGGCGCCGATGTATCTTTTGTTGTAATACGTTTGATTGGTGCATCTAAATGATCAAATGCTTTTTGTTGTACCATATATGTAATTTCTGAAGCTACAGAACCAAATGGCCATGCCTCTTCTAAAATTACTAAACGATTTGTTTTCTTTACAGATTTTAAGATCGCATCATAATCTAACGGGCGAACTGTACGTAAATCTATAATCTCGATATTAATTCCGTCTTTTGCTAATTCTTCTGCTGCTGTGTAAGCTTGCTTAATAATTTTACCAAAAGAAACAACTGTTACATCAGATCCTTCACGTTTAATTTCTGCTTTACCAATCGGAATAGTGTATTCTTCGTCTGGCATTTCCATTTTATCTCCATACATCTGTTCAGATTCCATAAAGATAACTGGATCATTATCACGAATAGCTGATTTTAATAATCCTTTTGCATCATACGGATTAGACGGTACAACAACTTTAAGTCCTGGTACATTTGCAAACCAATTTTCAAAAGCTTGTGAATGTGTTGCTCCTAATTGTCCTGCAGAAGCTGTAGGTCCTCTAAATACGATTGGACAGTTGAATTGTCCTCCTGACATTTGATAAATTTTTGCAGCGTTATTGATAATTTGATCAATACAAACTAATGAGAAATTGAATGTCATATATTCTACAATTGGACGACAACCTGTCATTGTAGAACCAATAGCGATACCAGAAAATCCAGCTTCAGCAATTGGTGAATCAATCACTCTTTCTGGTCCAAACTCGTCTAACATTCCTTTTGACGCTTTGTAAGCACCATTATATTCTGCTACTTCTTCTCCAATTAAAAATACAGATTCATCGCGACGCATTTCTTCACTCATTGCCTCTGCGATTACCTCTCTAAATGTTTTTATAGCCATTTTATGCGATTTCGTTACGTAATTATATTTTTTTCCTAAAGCAAATGTAATAAAAACTTAGTAATTTTTAATAGGAATTGAATGCAATAAAAAAATCCCAAAACAATTAAAAGTTATTTTGGGACAGATTATTAATTAAAATATTGATGTTTTGTTTTAGAACCAACCTTTGCGTCCTTCTACATACGTTTTATCAAAATCTTCGTCAGTTTTTGTTAAATATATAATTCCTTCAACTAATCCTGTAAGACTTCCAAAAGTTCCGCAAGTTACAAGTGATATGATTAATTGAATAACTCCTTCCTTTTTATAACCTAAATAAAATTTATGAATTGCAAAAACGCCTAATAAGATTCCTAAAATTCCTGCAACTAGTTTTTTTTCTGATTTGTAGTACGGTTGATTGTTTTCCATAATTATATAGTTATTGATTATTTATATTTTTTCTTTTTACAAAGCTACTCTACTATTTAGAGATATAATATCCCTAAAAATAATGATTTTATATCAACCTTTTACAAGCTCTTATTATTTTAACATTAAGGTTTTAACACATCACATTACGCTACACTATCTACATTTTTTTTACATTTGTACAAAATGGTGCTCAACGAGTGAGTTAAAAGGGAATTTGGTGTAAATCCATAACTGTCCCCGCAACTGTAAATTCATTAAAAACTTTTACTACAAATCCACTGTTTAATAGATGGGAAGGAAAAAAAGAAGTTTGGATAAGTCAGGAAACCTGCCATTTATAATAATTTTAAAATAAGGTGTTTTCGGAGGAAAAACAGATTTTATATGAAAAAACTTTTTTTTAGTTTCGCTTTAATTTCTTGCACGTTGCATGCTCAAAATGACACAATTAGTCTTCAACCTTTGATACTAAATGATGCGTTTTTGGCAAATCATTATAAATCGCAAAGTATTATTGCGCTTAATGATAGTATAATTAATCAAAATCCAGGACAATTAACGCAACTTTTACAGGCAGAAACACCAATTTATTTTAAAGAAAATGGACGAGGAATGGTTTCTTCTCCATCTTTCCGAGGAACTTTAGCTTCGCATACAGCAGTTGTTTGGAATGGAATTAACGTAAATTCTAACATGAATGGTCAAACAGATTTTAATGTTTTTAATAGCAATTCATACGACGGAATTTTAATTCAACCAGGTGGTGGAAGTATTGGTTATGGAACGGGAGCAATTGGCGGAACAATTCATTTGTTGAATAAATTTGATTACAACAAAGGCTTGCGTCAAAGTGTTAATTTGGGTTACGGAAGTTTTGATACGTGGACAGGAAAATATCAGTTAAAATATAGTAGCAAAAAATTTAGTTCTTCGGTAGATTATTCAAGAAATCAATCTGATAATGATTATGAAGTTCCTAATTATCTTATATATAACCGAAACGGAAAATATTATTTCAATAACATAAATGCTAATTTTGGTTATCGTTTTAATCCTAAAAATGAGGTAAAAATCTATTCGATGTTTAACTTCGGAAAAAGAGAATTTCCTTTGGTTGATATTAATTCTACGCCAAATGGATATGAAAATTTAGATTATCGCATAATGTCAGAGTGGAATTTTAAACCAAATGATAAATGGTTATCTGAATTAAAATTAGCTTATATCCACGAAGAAAATGATTTTTTCACAAATATTCATCAAGATTTTTCGACGAATCTTGAGGTTGATAATTATATTTTAAAATATTATTTGAAACATCAAATCACACAAAATTTTCAACTTGCTGTATTATCAGAAGCTTTATATAGCGAAGGTGGTGGAAATAATTTGAAATCGAGCACGCGAAACTCATTCAATTTTGCTTTGATTGCAAAGCATCAACTTTCTGATTTTTTGAGTTATGAAGCTAGTGTTCGTCAAGATTTTTCGAACAAATTTAATAATCCTTTCATTTATGCTTTGGGTATTAATTATCGTCCAATAACAGCATATCAACTTCGTACAAATATTTCTAAAAATTATAGAATACCAACGTACAACGATTTGTTTTGGAGAACTGGTGGAAATCCTGATCTGAAATCAGAGTCAGCTTATCAATTGGAAATTGGAAATGATTATTTAGGTCAAAATCTTAAAATTCAATCTAATCTCTTTTACAATAAAATTGATGATATGATACAATGGATTCCGAGTCAGAATAATAGTAATATTTGGACTCCTATAAATATCAATCAAGTAAAAACGTATGGTTTTGAATTGATCGGAAGCTACATTTATAACGCTTTTCGTTTCAACACAACATACAGTTATATAAAAACTAAAGACGAAAAAACAGGCAAAGAATTAATGTATTCGCCAAACCATAAATGGACAGCAAGTGCGCAATACACGTACAAAAATTTATCTGCTTATATACAAAATATATACACGGGTAAAGTGTATACGGTTACAGATGAAAGCGCAACACTTCGTGATTTTTGGACAACAAATATTGGTCTAAATTATACAATTTCATCAAATTACAACGTTTCATTTAAAGTGAATAATATTTTTGATCAAGATTATCAAACACAAGAAAATCGTTGGCAACCTGGAATAAATTATAACATACAAATCCAAATAAAATTTTAAAAACTATGAATAAGTTTAAATCAATCGCTCTTGTAGCACTAGCTGCTGGTCTATTTTTACAATCGTGTTCTAACGACGATGACGGACCAAGCAATGATCCTGATAATGGAAAATATACAAGTGGAATTTTCATTCTAAATGAAGGAAAATTTAATGCTGCGAATGCAGATATTACCTATTACAATCCTAGTAAAAAAGTTGAAAATGGTGTAAATCCTATTCAAGAAATTTACAAAAAGGGAAATGGAAGAAATTTAGGTGACGTTGCCCAAAGCATGATTTTTAAAGGAAATAAAGCCTATGTTGTGGTAAATAACTCGAACAGAGTAGAAGTTATGGACAATACAACTTTTAAAAATGTAGCAACAATTTCAGATAAAGTTCAAAATCCTCGCTACATCACTTCTGACAGCAAATATATTTATGTTTCGAATTGGGGAGATTCTCAAAACCCGAACGATGATTATATTTCGTTATATAGTATTTCTGATAATAAATATGAAAAATCGATTCCTGTTTTAGAAGGTCCTGGACATATTATTGTTGATAATAACAAATTATATGTTGCCTATGAAGAAAGCGGACGTTTTGGTTTTTTCGGGAAATCTATTGATATTATTGATTTAAATGGAAGCACAAAAACAACCGTTAATGTTGGTGATGCACCAACTGGAATGGTAAAATCGGGTAACTTTTTGTTTGTTTTGACACAAGGTATTATTGATTGGAATAACAATCAAAACTCTACAGGTGGTCGTTTAGTTCGTATTGATTTGGCAAATAACAATAACTCGTCTACTTTCAATTTTGCAAATACAGATCATCCAGATTTTTTAGTTGAGAAAAATGGTTTCTTATATTATGCATTAAACAAGGACGTTTATAAAATGGCTGTAAATGCGACAAATTTACCAACATCAAGATTATTCAAATCTACAGCAACTTCATTATATGGTTTAGATGTTGATGCAAATTCTATTTATGTTTTAGATGCAAAAGACTTTGCTAGCGCAGGAAATTTAGCAATCTATAACTTAACGGGAGTTTTACAAGAAGATGTTACCACTGGTATCGGACCAAATTCTATCTATGTTAAATAATAAACTAAATAGTATAAAAAACAAAAAATCCGAAGTTTAAACTTCGGATTTTTTTATGTTTCTTGATTTGAATATTGTTTTCGAATTAAAGACGATAATAGCAATTAAAATTAAAGCATATCCTGCCATTTGTAATTCCGAAACAGGTTCGCCATAATAAAATATTGCTAAAATAAAATTGACAATTGGATTCAGATAAATTAGAATTCCAACTGTAGATGAATCAATTCCTTTTAATGCAAAATTGTTCAGAAACATTGGAATAATAGTGAACAATACCACAATCATCATAATACATTGATAAAAAATAATTTCCGTTGGCACAGGTCCTGCAAATAGAAAAACAAGTGGTAACATCAAAACTGCAACAATCAATAATTGTGTCATTAAGAGATTAAAACTATCAAATATATTTAGGCTTCGCTGAATGATTAGATACAAAGCAAATGCAATTGCAACAAACAAACTATACATTAAGTCTGTAAAATGTCCAATCGAAAGAATTAAACAAGCAATAACGCTTATAAAGACTGCAATCCACTTTATTTTAGTCAAATGTTCTTTAAGTAATACAAATGCCAAAACCGTTGTAATAATAGGACAAACCAAATACGAAAGCGAAGCAGCTTGTACGCTAACTTGATTCATCACGATAATAAAAACCAACCAATTTGACATCAAAATAATAGAACCACCGACAATCAAGCTCACTAATTTATTCTGTTTCTTTTTGGTCAAAGACCTAAATAAATCCCAATCTTTTTTGATTTTATCTCGTCTAAATCCAACATTAATTACAACTAAAAAGAAAACCGAAATGTACAAACGGTAAAATAAAATATCCAAAGAAGGATATTCTGCAATAGGTTTTAGTCCGAAACTAAAAAAACCCCAAAGAAAAAAGGCGATTATTGCTGCAAGTATATATTTTGATTGATTCATAATTTGGCGTCAATTTTTACAAATGTATCGAATATCCTATTCTGAAATGATTATTTTTGCTTTAAATTTTAGCCATGGAAAATCTTTTTACAGACGAATATTTTATGCGAATTGCCCTTAACGAAGCTACTACAGCTTTTGAACGTGATGAGATTCCAGTAGGTGCAATTATTGTAACAAATAACAAAATTATTGCGAAAGCTCATAATTTAACTGAAACTCTAACCGATGTTACAGCACATGCAGAAATGCAAGCCATAACATCTGCTGCAAATTATTTGGGCGGAAAATATTTGCAAGATTGTACACTATATGTCACATTAGAACCATGTGTTATGTGTGGTGGAGCTTTGTATTGGAGCCAAATATCAAAAGTTGTTTATGGTGCGTCTGACGAAAAGCGAGGATTTAAAGCAAAGATTGGAGAATTACATCCAAAAACTGAAATTGTTTCAGGAATTATGGAAGATGAATGTTCTTTATTAATGAAAGAATTTTTTCTGCGCAAACGTTAAATTGATTTCAGAATTTGTAAAACTTCGTTGTAATGCTCGATAAAAGCCATGTGTCCCCCGTCAAATTTGTACAAATGAATATTAGGTAAATTTGGAATTAAAGTCAAAAACAATGTAGGATTTACTGTTTCATCATTCATTCCCACAACAATGTATATTCCACCTTTGAAATCATACAAAATTGATGATCGATCTGGTCGTTCTCGCATTCCTTTCAACGCTGCACAAACTCCATCAATAGGTGTTTTCAACGCAATATTTTTCACAAATTGTAATTCCTCTTTAAAATTTTCTCGATGATGAGCAGCAAACAAAGCAGGCATACTAAAATTGACCAAAACCTTAAAATTTTTCTGTGCCGTTTCGCAAGCTCGTAGACGTTGTTTTTTCTTAGCATCATCATCTGCTAAAGTCGACGAATTAAGCAAAACAATATTTTCTGTTCGTTCTGGGTACAAATCTGCCAAGGCTGTAGCCACGTAACCACCCATAGAATGTCCAACAAATGTGGCTTTATCAATGTTTAATTCATCTAAAACAGTAATTACCTCATCTGCCATCTCTTCCATCGTATTTTCTTCTTTATAAGTTTTAGAATTTCCATGCCCTGGAAGATCTAACTTTATAATCTGATATTGATCTTTTAAATCATCACGAAGATTATTCCAAATAGAATGATTTTCTAAAAATCCATGTAGAAAAACAATGCTTTTTCCCTCTCCTTCAACTTCATAGTACAACATAAAAAATATTTGGTTTAAATTTTGTTTAGAACTAACCTCAAAATTACAACAATGAAAAAATATATTCCTGTTTTAATCTTATCCATTACAATTGCAATTCTTTTTACGTATTCTAAAATTAGCGATTACATTAATAAGCCAGAAAATACAATTGCTCTTACAGATAATATTATCACAATTAAAAATAATCAAACCTTACCTCTATCTCTAAAAAATAATACTGAATTAAAGTTAGTAAATGGTGAAGGAGAATTTATACTTGATAAAAAAAATGATGAACAACAAACTTTTAGTTTTAGAAATAATGATTCGAAACAAGTTTTTATCAAATTAACTTCTATTAATGATACAGCAAATCTTCGCATCAATCAAATTATTTCACCAACCAATAAAAGCGATGGACCTTTTGATCGCGATTTAGTTTACCATTTATCAGAAAAAGGATTGTATCAAATCAAAATTGGCAAAAATTTGATACAAGGTGATCCATTTCGAGGAAAATATACCTTGAAATTGCAGTTAAAATAACTACTTTTACAACAGAATTTTTCTGTTATGAAATGGACTTTTATCGTTTTTATTACATTATTGACTTTTTACAATTGCCAAGATAAATCTACGCCTACAATTTATCCAAGCAAAATTGGTGTTGATTCGGCTTATGCCGATTTAGTAAAAAAAGATAAGCCCGTACAGGAAGATGTAATGAAAGAAGAAGTTGTAAAAACAGCTACTCCTCAGAAAAAAGTTGCGAAAAAGTCTCCTGTAAAAATTAATTCGAAAACAGATAAAATTGTTCCTTTTAGCGCTAATAATACAACCGAAAATCTTGTCGTAAGTTATGCGAAAGCAAAAGCTGAACCGACTAAATTAGCAGGACAAACGAATACATTTACTTTCAATGCGGATTCGGCTAAAAAAGTTTGGATTAAAATTTCTGCACAAGATTCTACCGCAAATATCAGAATCAATCATATCAAAGGACCTGTAGATTCTATAAAAGGTGGACCTTTTAGCAAAGAAACTATTTTTGATTTACCAGCGCGTGGCGTTTATCAATTCTCTATTTCTGAGAAACCTACAAATGCAAAACCTTACGCTGGAAAATATAAAGTTGAATTAAAATTATTGTGGAAATAAGCTAATTTTAACTTTTATAAATCATTATCAATGATAACAATTTTAATTATTTTACTTTTTTGTATAATTTTCTTTTTATTTGGAAGCTGGATTAATACGTTTGGTCTAGAAAGAATTAATTATGAGAGCGATGAAGAAATTAATAAAATTGGTATCTTTTTAAATAAAAAAATTAATGCTTTTTGTATTTTTTTTGTTCTATTTGGTAGCTTATTTCTTCTTGTATATTCTTTTCTAAATAAAAATAATCTGAAAAAAGATTATTTAACTAGTGTAAAAAATTCAACTGTAAAATTTCAAAATTTAGATCAATCATTTTTCAAAACAAATAAAATTGATTCTATTGATTTGAAAACTTCAAATAATCAAAGAATTGATTACATAAGATTTTCAAAGAAGTTTCAGGTTATATATAAAAATGATACAACAAACTACAAAATTGTAGAATCTGAAGAAAAAAAAGGAAGTCCTTTTTATTTATATCATCTTACTAAAGATAATAAAACAGAAACTCTTTTAGGAAAATTCATTCCTAAAGAACAACTTCATAAATAGCTTATTTATAGTAAATAACGTAATTTAAAGCATAATTACCAAATAATTCTTGTTTCTTAAATCCTGAATTTGGTTTGTCATTAAAATGAACAAAAATATCCGATTTTTTCTTTGTTTCTATCAAATCAAAATAACCATTGGCCTCTGAACAAAACGTGTTTTCATAAGAGGATTCTATTCCAATAAAATAGTTTTTAACTTCGGAAGGTTTTAGTTTTAGATGAATTGGAAAAATATATTTTCCAGCATAATCTTTGTCAACCGAAAACCATTTCTCATCAATCAAACTTGTTTTATTATCTACTGATTTTGTAATAATTGGTTTGAAATAATAATATTCATTGCAATAATTTTTCTTCTGAATTTCTGATTCAAATAAAATTTCTATTGCCACAATTTCTATTTCTTTTTCATTAGGAAGTAAAAAATTCGAAAATATTTTTAACCCAAAACTTGTGTGATCGGTCAACCTCACAACTTTCTTATATTTTGGTCGAAATTGTTTGTATTTGGAATAATTCTTCACCTCAACTTGATTCAAATTTATAGTATCAAGTTTTTGTGCAAAACAAATCAGAGAAAGAAGAAAAAAGAGTAGAAATTTCATTAACTTTTTTGCTTCAAAATTTCTTTTAATTCCTTTAATTCTGATAAAATTTCATTATTCTGAATTTCTAATTCTTTAATTCGTTCAGTATTTTTAAAAACATTATCAAAACGTTTAAAAAATAATCGAACAAAAAATAAAATAAAAATCAACCCAATTATTAAAATTATATTTTCCATTATTTAAAAGTAATAAAAAAACGACTCAATATTGAGTCGTTTCTATCTATAATTATATTTTTTTGATTAAATCAAACTCAAAACTTGTTCTAAATCTTCTAATAAATCGTCGATGTCTTCGATACCAACAGACAAACGAATTAAATCATCTGTAATACCAATTTCAGCACGTTTTTCTGCTGGAATAGATGCATGCGTCATGGTAGCTGGATGATTTGCCAATGACTCTACTCCTCCTAAAGATTCTGCCAAAGTGAAAACTTGTAAGTTTTCTAAAACTTTGAAAGCATCTTCTTTTTTACCAGAAACTAACGTAAACGTTACCATTCCTCCGAAATCTTTCATTTGTTTTTTCGCGATTTCGTGTTGTGGATGATTTTCTAAACCTGGATAATAGGTATGCGCAACTTTTGGATGAGCTTCTAAAAACTGAGCGATTTTCATTCCATTAGAACAGTGGCGATCCATACGAACAGCCAAAGTTTTGATTCCACGTAAAACTAAATACGAATCTTGTGGTCCTAAAATTCCACCCGTCGCAAATAAATTGAAGTGAACATCTGTTGCCAATTGCTCAGAATTTACAACGATTGCTCCCGCAACTAAATCCGAGTGACCACCTAAATATTTTGTTGCCGAATGCATGACGATGTCAGCACCCAACTCGATTGGTCGTTGTAAATATGGCGATGCAAATGTATTATCTACTGCAACTAAAACATCTGCTTTCTTTGCTTTTGTCGCATCATTTACCACTTTTATATCAACCACTTTCATCAATGGATTGGTTGGTGTTTCAATCCAAATCATTTTTGTATTATCGTTGATTAATGCTACAACCGCATCAATATTTGTCATGTCTACAAAATGGAATTTTAATCCGTATTTTGCATAAACACGTGTAAATAAACGGTAAGAACCTCCATATAAATCATCCATTGCAATGATTTCATCACCTGGATTGAATAATTTTAATACACCATCGATTGCTGCTAAACCAGAACCAAATGCGAAACCTGCAACTCCGCCTTCTATAGATGCTAATGCATTTTCTAAAGCAGAACGTGTTGGGTTTGCGCCACGAGAATATTCGTATCCTTTATAATCTCCTGGTGATCTTTGTGCAAATGTAGATGTTTGATAAATTGGCGTCATTACCGCTCCTGTAGAAGGATCGTGATGTTGACCACCGTGTATAGCTTTTGTATTGAATTTCATTTTATTGCTTTTTAAAAAGTATAACAAATATAAGCCTTTTCTTTATTCTAAGTTTTAAAGAAATGTTAGAAATTATTTTAACTAAACAATTCATGTAAAACTTGTAGTGATTTTGGTTTCTTAAAATTAGTCGTATGAATTTGATAATATTTGACTAAAATTTCGAGTAATAGTGAACGTTGTGGTTGATTGAATGTGTTTTTTGAATCTTCGGTAAAACTTAATTCTAACAATTTTTTGAACAAGACTGTTTCACCAGCTTTCAACATATTGATTGATGAATTAGAATTGGAGAAAAATCCATTTTCTAAATCAAATAAATTTCCGTCTTGTTCTAAATTTGGATAAAATCCTAAGAAATGCGATAATTGAAGTAAAAAAATCAAGTGAAAATCTGCAAAATCTTCTTTCTTTTGATCAAATTCTTTCAACGAATGTTCAATATAGAAATAAACTTCTTGATTAGATGATTCTTCTTTCAGCACTAAATTCAGAATTTCTGCCAAAAAGAAAACAATCGCCGATTTGATTGGATGAAAGTGTAACGATTCGTAATAATAGGACGCTTGCGCAGATTTTAAGAATACTAATTGTTGCTCATTTGATTTCGGCTGAAAACTTAAATCTATTTCAGACAAAGGAAAATACAACGACGTATTTCTCTTTTTTTTAGAAAAAACGCCTTTTGCTATAAATGATTTTAGACCGAATTCTTGGGTAAAACATCTAATGATTAAACTTGTTTCTCCATATTTTAAGCTAGAAAGTACAATGGCTTTAGTTTCTAAAATTTTCATTTAACGAACAACTGCAATTTTTAATGTTTTGGTTTCTGTTCCATCAGAATTTGTCATCAAAACTAAGTAAATTCCAGAAGCTACGGGCTTTCCTTTTGCATTATTTGTGTTCCATTCTACAATTCCACCATCAGCTTTTGATTCAAAAACTAGATTTCCTACAATATCTGTAATCTTTACTGAAGCACGATTTGGTAGATTTTTTATCGTGATATTTCCTCTATATTCTGGACGATATGGATTTGGATATGCAATGGCTTGACTAAAATCTGATGCTTCCGAAGAAACATCTCCGTTATAAGAAACGACACCTTTTTCTGTCGCAAAAAATACTTTACCCGTTGTTTCATCTATCGAAACATCATATACAATATCTGATGGTAAAGGTGAATTTTTCGATGTAAAATGTAAAATTGTTCGTTCTCCAGAATCTGAAACATAGTAAGCACCTGCTCCATTTGTTGTAATCCATTTACGGTTTGCATTATCTACTTTTATCGCATAGACACCAACATCTGTCAATAAGGCTTCTGGTATACCATCTTGAACTATAACAATTGGTTCTGCTTTCAAATTATTTTCATCTGCAGCAGCCTCAATCCCTGGAACAATAGCCAAACCTTGACCTGTTCCTATCCAAAGAGTTCCTGTTTTATCTAAAGCAGATGACCAAACATCATTAGTTGGTAAACTTTGTTCTCCAGATCTCAAAACACTTCCTACAAATTCGTATGTATCTTTTCTCAAAACTGCAACTCCTCCT
This sequence comes from Algoriella sp., assembly GCF_036647415.1. Lineage (NCBI taxonomy): Bacteria > Pseudomonadati > Bacteroidota > Flavobacteriia > Flavobacteriales > Weeksellaceae > Algoriella > Algoriella sp. Next base: position 44,205 of record NZ_JAVXKG010000013.1, on the reverse strand, counting down.
TCTCTAGCTTGCGGAATATAGATGTATTTATTGTCTATAATTGGTGTTAATGGATTAGATACACTTTGATTAATGCGTTTATTTACTGTCCAACTTCCATTTTTTCTGACAACAAGATGATTCGTTTTTCCTGCGTCATCTCCTTCAACTAAAGTATGTGAGATATACAATGTTCCTTCATTATCAAAAGTAGAACCTGCTACACGATATAACCATGGAATTGGATTTGTGATGTGTGTTTGTTTTTTAATCGTTGAATCTGAGTTTAATTCAAATTCAAAAACACCCACTTTTTTAGATTTTGTTTCCCAATTATTGTATTCAAAATATGATGAAGCTAAGAAATGATTATCATTTGTAGGATCTACTGCAATGTTTACAATATCTTTTGCTTCGTACATACTATTTGAAGAGAAGTGTATCCATTTTTTCTTATTAAAATAACTAAAACCATCTGCGTTTACAGCCGGAGCTGCATAAGCATCCATTCCTCCAGGAGCAATCCATACTTTTCCATTTTTTGTAGTAACTGACCATGATTTGTTATTATATGGACCATCTGGTGAATAACCAAAAGGATTTTCTACTTCATAACTACTTTTTTTAGAGAAATCTATTAATCCAAATTTTGTTGTTCCTCCGTATAATTTATTATTAATGAAAATTCCTGAATTGAAATTCATTTTTAGGTTTTGTAGAATACCATCTCCATCTTTCTCTTGATAAATAATATTTTCTAGATTTTCTCCTAAAATAGAAATTTGATCATTTTGAGTAATAATTAATTGATTGCTTGATGATTTTAAATCTTCAATAAAATTATACCCTTGCGAAAATCCATTCAAATCTCTTAAATTAGAACCTTCAGAATAATAAACTACATTGTTATTTAACTCTATATTCGAAATATTTTGTCCACTAATAACAGTAGTCCACGCATTAATATTCGGATTATTTAATTTATTCTTTAATTCATTTGAATAAATTCCATTGGAAGTCGCTATATATAATGTATTATTTAAAACCGTTGCATCATTCACTACAAACAAATTAGTTCGCGTCGTTTCTTTAAATTCTTCATCTTTCAAATCATACGAAACAATTCCGAAAGCGCCTGAAATAAATGCAATTCCATCGTGAATATAAATATTATTTATTTGTTTATTTCCATTAAATCCATTCCACTTAATATCCAAAACCATTGTTGATTCGCCTGATTTCAACAAATCTAAACCACCATTTGCATAACCTACCAAAAACATATCCGAAGTCTCATCATAAGCCATTGCAGATACATCTACGTTATTCAGATAATTAGTTTTATTCAACTTAATCCAGTCAGCAGTTGGATTTTGCGGATTGAACAAGAAAATTCCGTTCTCCGTTCCACAATAAACAATTCCTTTCACTTCTTGTAAAAACTTCACGTTATTGTACGAGAACAAGTCGTTCCAACGTACTTTATCATTTTGAGCGTTTAAACAAGTGAAAATCATCGCAATGATTAAGAATAATTTGGTCTTCATATCTACAAAAATACTGTAATTTATAACATCATTTTTTGTTAAAAATTGTCTTGATTAGTGTATTAAGTCAAAAAATTTACCTGGAAGTGTTGTAATTGCATGCTTCAATTCTAAATCTAATAAAATTGGCATTAGCTCATACGATTTCAAATTAAGATCAAAAGACATTTTATCTATATGTTGTTTTCCCTGATTTTGAAGATAATTTACAATCAGTTTTTCATCTTCTGTAAAATCAAAAAATAGATTTAATTGATTTTTTTGTTTTTTCGCATCAAAATTAAAATACTCAATCATATCTTTTGAATTTTCAATTAAATATGCTTGTTGTGTTTTAATCAAATAATTACATCCAACACTTAAAGAATCTGTTGTTTTTCCAGGAAGAGCAAAAACTTCTCGATTGTATTCATTCGCAAATTTTGCTGTTACCAAACTTCCGCCTTTAAATGCAGATTCTACCACAATTGTTACATCAGAAATACCAGCAATAATTCTATTTCGTTGTAAAAAAGCTTCTGGAATAACAGTTTTAAAACTTGGCTGTTCGGAAATCCATCCTCCATTTATCAGCATTTCAACTGCTACTTTTTTATGAGCAGCAGGATAAATTCTCTCAAAACTTGTTCCCATGACCGCATAAGTAGAAAGTTTATTTTTTAACGCTTGCGAATGTGCTTCGATATCGCAGCCATACGCCAAACCACTTACTATTGTTACATCAAATTCTGCAAGACCTTCACATAACTCAGCAATAAAATTTCGTCCATAATTGGTCATTTTTCTTGTTCCAACAATTGATATTTTTTTATTATTGAATTGATTAAACTCTATATTTCCTTTCGTAAAAAGTACAATTGGAGCATCTAAACATTCTTTTAACAAAGCTGGATATATTTCATCATAAATGGTTAAAATGTTGATTTGATTATTTTTACAATATTCAATTTCATTAAAAGCTAAATCTAACCACTTTTTATTTCCAAAATCTTTGCTTATTTGCTGTCCAATTCCCGAAATTTGCATCAAATCTCTTGAAGAGCTATTCCATGCTTTTTCGGCAGATCCAAAAAATTGAATTATTTTTCGAGCTGTTATATCACCAATTCCTTTCTGAAAAGATAGTGCTAATATATAGGGTAAATCGGTTTGCATCTTGTTAAATTATTAATATTTAGCTGAAAATGAATAACTTTAAGTATTTATTTTTTGTTAAATCTAAAAAAAATGTTAATTTCGTAATATGAGGTTAGAAGAGCATATCAGTCAATTACTTTATAAGCATGATTGTGTAATTGTACCGCAGTTTGGTGCATTTATTACAAATGCTGCAAATGTGTCGTTTGACGAAAAGACGAACACATTTCTTGCGCCTAAAAAAGATCTTTCTTTTAATTCTACACTTACAAAAAGTGATGGAATTTTAGTAAATAAAATTGCCTTAGACGAACCAATCTCTTTTGATACTGCTCAGACTTTTATAGAGGAACAAGTTTATTTTTGGCAAGAACATTTAAAAAATGGTAAATCGCTTACCTTAAAAAATATTGGTTCTTTACAATTTAACGAAGCTGGAAAAATCGATTTCAAGCCTTATAATGATCAAAATTATTTTGTTGCTGCCTACGGATTATCAAATTTACAAGCCAATTACATTTTAGATTCGTCTGAAACAAACACTTCTAACAAACACATGTCAAAATTTTTAGCCGCAGCCTCTTTAATTCCAATTATTGTTGGTGGCTTCCTATATTTTAATACACCGCAACCTGTCCAAAAATTTGTAACAGAACAATGGAGCGGTTTAGTTTTACCTATGATTGGAAAAACGGAAACAAAAGATGAAAAAACTGTACAATATGATGTGTATAATATGCCACAAACTATTGCAGAACCATCTTTGGTAGAATATCAAATTGCAGAAACTGTTACGAAAACTGATACAATAGAAACTCCTAAAAAAGTTGAAATTACAGTTGTAAAAGAAACAAAAATTAACGAAAACGAAAAGGAAGTTACTGCAATTATTAAAGAAAAACCAGCTACAAAAGAAACGGTAAAAACTGAAATAAAAAAAGGAACTAAAGTAGAAAATGTAAAAATTGAAGATAAAAAATCGACAAAAGTAGACGCTAAAATTCCTTCGAAAACTGATAAAAAAGAAGTTGTTGTTGCAACAAAGTCTACTGCAAAAAAATATCAAGTTATTGCTGGATCGCTTCGCCGTTCGGAAGATGCTGATCGTATGTTAGCTGATCTTAAAAAACAAGGTTACAAAAACGCAAGTGTTTCGTATGTAAAAGGTCGTTATTATTATGTAAACTTTGGAAGTTTTAATGATATGGCAGAAGCGCAAAAATACATGAACGAAATGAACAAGAAAAACCCTGGAACTTGGGTTAGAACAGAAAATTAATCTATTTCAAAATATCATAAAATCGAAAGAAGCTGCCCAAACGGACAGCTTCTTTCTTTGTTAGAAATGAAAATGAAAACTACTTCCAGCCACCGCCTAAACTTTTGTAAATAGCGACAACTGTACTTAATTGTTTTTCTTTTGTTTCGATTAATTGCATTTTTGTTTCTAATAAATCACGTTGTGTCATCAAAACTTCGAGATAATCTGCACGATTATTTTTGAATAATTGATTCGCGATGTCAATAGATTCGACCAAAGCATCAGATTGTTTTTGTTTAAAAGCATAACTTTTTTCCAAATTATCAATCTTTGACATTTGATTTGCAACTTCTAAATATGCATTCAATACTGTTTTGTCATACTCGTATAAAGCCTGGATTTGTTTCGCATTTGCGGTATTAAATTCAGCTTTTATCGCACTTTTATTAATTAATGGTCCTGCTAAATCTCCAGCAAATGAATATAAAATAGACTCTGGCATTTTAATTAAATATGAAGGTTTAAAAGCATTGAGACCCAACGAAGCCGAAATATTAAGCGATGGATAAAATTCTGCACGCGCAACTTTTACATCCAAAGCAGAAGCTTGTAATTCTAATTCTGCTTGTTTTATATCTGGTCGATTAGATAATAATTGTGCTGGAATTCCTGCATTCATCGATTGTGGAATCATATTCGTAAACTCCGAATTATCACGTTTTATTGGTTGCGGATAACGTCCAAGCAAGGCATTCAATCTATTTTCCGTTTCGGTAATATCTTGACGAATATCAAATTCTTCACTTTCAGATTTCAACAATTCTGCTTCAAATTTCTTAACCGCCAATTCTGTTTCACGAGCCGCTTCTTTCTGAATTTTAACCACACGCAACGCATCTTTTTGCAAGGCAATATTTTGATGAATATAATCTAACTGCGTATCCAACGAAAGTAATTCATAATAAGACGACGCAATTTCTGCAATCAAATTAGAAAGCACAAAATTCTTTCCTTCTACAGTTGATAAAAATCGTGCAACAGAGGCTTCTTTAGAATTTCTCAATTTTTTCCAAATATCAATTTCCCAATTCGCCGAAAATCCAGCCATATAATCCATCAAAGGATCGGGCATTTCTTGTCCAGGCTTAATTTCTGTAGATGCATCACCAGCTCCTTGACTTGTATAACGTCCAACTTTTTCTACACCTGCGCCTAATTTTCCTTCTACAGTTGGTGTTAATTTTCCGTTTTTGTACATGACTTCATTCTTCGCGATTTCAATTTCTTGAAGCGTAATCATCAATTCTTGGTTATTTTTCAATCCTTCATCAATCAAAACAACTAAGTTAGGATCTGTAAAAAATTGTTTCCAAGGTGTTAATCCAGAGTTTAATGATGCATCATTATTCTGAATATTTTCAAAATTAGCTGGAATTTTTGGCGCTTGATGGTTTTCAATTTCTTGACTTACCGCTGGCGCTTTACAACTCCAAATCATTGTTCCGAAAACACCTATTGCTATTATATTTTTAATTTTATTATTCTTCATCTTCAACAATTTCTTCGGTTAATGGATTTTCATCTTCATATTTTACCAATTGCATTTTATCAGCTAAAGTTCCGAATGCAACATACAAACCAGGTACAATAAATAGCCCGAAAATAGTTCCAAACAGCATACCACCAGCGGCAGCTGTACCAATTGTTCTATTCCCAACAGCACCAGGACCAGAAGCGATAACCAACGGAATAAGACCTGCAATAAATGCAAATGATGTCATCAAAATTGGACGAAAACGAACGCCTGCTCCTTCTATCGCAGATTTTACAATCGAAAGACCTTTGTTGTGTTTTTGTACAGCAAACTCTATAATCAACACGGCATTTTTACCGAGTAATCCAATCAACATTACCATAGCAACTTGCGCATAAATATTGTTTTCTAATCCTAACATTTTCAAAAAGAAAAATGCGCCGAAAATACCTGTTGGTAACGAAATAATAACTGGTAAAGGCAAAATAAAACTCTCATATTGCGCTGCAAGAATCATGTAAACGAATATTAAACAGATGGCAAAAATAATAACTGCTTCATTTCCACGAGAAACCTCATCTTTCGAAATTCCAGCCCAATCTATACCAAAACCTCGAGGCAAGGTATTTTTCGCCACTTCATTTATCGCTGCAATTGCTTGTCCACTACTGTAACCTTGCGCCGGCGTTCCACTAATTTCTGCCGCATTATACATATTGTGACGCGTAATTTCTGAAAGTCCGTACACTTTTTCTATCTTCATAAAAGCAGAATATGGAACCATTTCTCCAGAATCATTTTTCACATATAATTTTAGAATATCCTCTGGTAATGCACGATACTGAGGCGCTGCTTGAACCATAACTTTATAAGGTCGATCATATTTGATGAAACTTGTTTCGTAATTAGAACCAATCAACGTTGAAAGATTATCCATCGCATTTTCTATCGAAACACCTTTTTGTTCGGCAATATCATTGTCAATTTTCAATACATATTGTGGAAATGATGCACTATAAAATGTGAAAACCGAACTTAATTCTGGACGACGACTTAATTCTTTGACAAAATCACGGCTCACTTCTTCCATTTTATGATAATCTCCACTTCCAGCTTTATCCAATAATCTCAACTCAAAACCTCCAGCAGCACCATAGCCAGGAACAGATGGTGGTTGAAAATATTCGATATTCGCACCATTAATATTTCCTGCTTTTTCTTCTAATTCTTTAATAATTTGATCTGCCGATTTAGTACGTTCGTCCCAACTTTTAAGATTAATCAAACACGTTCCTGAATTGGCTCCAGTTCCTTCCGTTAAAATCTCATAACCTGCCAAAGACGAAACTGAAGAAACACCATCAATTCCTTCTGCAATCTTTTGTAATTTTTGCGAAACATCATTCGTTCTTTCCAAAGTAGAACCAGGAGGAGTTTGAATAATCGCATAAAACATTCCTTGATCTTCGTTTGGAATAAATCCTGTTGGCAAACTATTGTTGATAAAGAAAATTCCCGCACAAAATGCTATCAATACACCAAATGTTATGGTACGTTTACTTACTATTTTAGTTAAAACTTTCTCGTATTTGAATGATCCTTTGTTGAATAAATTATTAAACTTTAATAAAAATTTATTTAACATCGTTTTCTTTCTTGGTTGATCATGATTATTCTTCAAAATCATCGCACATAATGCAGGCGTCAATGTTAACGCAACAATCCCAGAAAGAATAATTGAAGTTGCCATTGTAATCGAAAATTGTCGATAAAAAATTCCTACTGGACCAGACATAAAAGCAACTGGAATAAACACGGCTGCCATTACAAATGTAATTGCGATAATTGCTCCACTAATTTCGCGCATTGCTTCTTCCGTCGCTCGTAAAGGCGAGAGATTTTTTTCTTCCATCTTGGCGTGAACAGCCTCGATAACTACAATCGCATCATCCACAACAACTCCAATCGCCATAACTAATGCGAAAAGTGAAATTAAGTTTAATGTAATTCCGAAAAATTGCATCAACGCAAATGTACCAATCAACGAAACTGGAACCGCCAACGCAGGAATCAACGTAGAACGCCAATCGCCCAAAAATAAAAACACCACAATACCTACCAAAATAAAAGCTTCGAAAAGTGTGTGAACAACTTTTTCCATAGAAGCATCTAAGAATTTAGAAACATCGTACGAAATTTCATATTCCATTCCTTTTGGTAAATTATTTTCTTTAAGATCAGCCATCAAAGATTTTATGTTCTTAATAACCTCACTTGCATTACTTCCGTACGATTGTTTGATGACAATTGCAGCAGACGGTTTTCCGTTCAGAGTAGAATAAATATCATACATCGAACTACCAAATTCTACATCTGCAACATCTTTTAATCGTAAGATTTCTCCATCTGGATTTGATCGTAAAATAATATTTCCGTATTGCTCTTTTGTATTGTATCGTCCCGAATATTTTAAGACATATTCAAACGTTTCTGAGCGTTTACCAGAACTTTCTCCCGTTTTACCTGGCGAGGCTTCGATACTTTGTTCATCTAAGGCTTTCATTACTTCATCTGCCGAAATACTGTACGCTTGCATACGATCTGGTTTTAGCCAAATACGCATCGCATATTCTCTATTTCCCAAAATATCGGCGTCACCAACACCATTGATACGTTTCAATTCTGATAAAATATTAATATCTGCATAATTGTACAAGAACTGTTGATCTGCTTTAGGATCTTTACTATACAAGTTGATGTACATTAACATATTCGACTCTTCACGTGTAATTTTCACACCTTCGCGAACAACCAATGGCGGCAGTTTATTTACAACCGACGAAACACGGTTTTGTACGTTTACCGCAGCAATATTAGGATCAGTTCCTAAATCAAAAATAACTTGAATAGATGCTTCACCATCATTTCCTGCATCAGATGTAATGTATTTCATTCCAGGAACTCCGTTCAAAGCTCGCTCTAACGGAATAACGACTGACTTAATCAATAATTCGTTGTTTGCACCAGGATATTCCGCTGTAATATTAACCTTTGGAGGCGAAATTGCAGGGAATTGCGTCACAGGTAATTTGACCAATGACAAGATTCCTAAGAAAACAATAATCAACGAAATGACGATCGAAAGAACTGGTCTTCGAATAAATTTATCAAACATAATTTTCGTCTTTAATGATTAATTTGATTTTAATTTTAGTGAGGCAAAAACTTTGCGTGGCGCCATAAATCTCGTTTTCACTTTATCATCATCTTTCACTTTCTGAACACCTTCTAACAAAATTTGATCTTTATCAGACAAACCACTTTCTACCACATACAAATCTGGCATTTCTGAGCTTACAGTAATGTTACGAGATTTTACTTTCCCGTTTTTATCCACGACAAAAACATATACTTTATCTTGAATTTCATAAGTCGTTTTTTGTGGAATTAACAACACATTGTGCAACGGAACAGTCATTTGTACTTTTCCCGTTTCTCCATTTCTCAACAAACGATTCGGATTTGGGAAACGCGCACGAAAGGCGATATTACCCGTTTCATTATTAAATTCTCCTTCTATCGTTTCTACTTTTCCTTTTTCTGGCAAAGGTTTATTATTCGCCAAAATCAATGAAACAGAATTGCTTCCACGATCTTGAATATTGGTTTGATAATCTAAATATTCTGGCTCAGAAACGTTGAAATAAGCAAACATTTGAGAGTTATCTGACAAGTTTGTCAACAACATACCTTCGTCAATCAAACTTCCTAATTTCATCGGAAGTCTATCTATAACACCAGAAAATGGCGCACGAATATCCGTAAATGATAAGTGTAATTGTGCCAATTGCATTTCTGCTTTTGATTTCTCTAAATGCGCTTGTGCAATGGCTTGTTCGTTTTTGGAAACGACATTATTATCCGCCAAAGTTTTCGAATTTTGTAACTCAATTTGCATTTCTTTTACTTCCGCTTTCGCTTTCAGATATTCTGCCTGATACATTTGCGGCATAATACGGAATAACAATTGTCCTGCTTGCACATATTGCCCTTCGTCTACATAAATCTTCTCAAGAAAACCTTTTTCCTGAGCACGAATTTCGATGTTACGAACTGACTTAATTTGCGAAACATAATCTTTATTCAAGATTGTATCCATTCTAAGTGGATTAGTTACTGGATAATCTTTTTCTTCTTCTTTTTCCTGTTTTTTTGACGAACAACTTGTTGCCAACAAAGCAGTACTCAGAGCGACAAACAATGCGACTCTTTTCATAATTCTTCTAACTATTAAATGAAAATTTGGTTTTAAAAAAGTTTTTGGCAGAAGTAGTTACGCCAAAAATAATACATACAAAAACGCATCAACCTGCTGTTAAAAAAGTAGAACAGAAGTTTAGTTTTGATGTAATTTTAAATTTTTAAGGAAAAATCAAATTCTAATTGTACGCAACAATATGTACTTACAACTTGATAATTTGACTGTATTATTGTAGAAGAGATGCTTTTTTCTTAATCCTTTTATCAATAAAGTTAAGACCAAAACAACACTTAATAGTTTTGCACAAGTTTCTATGTCAAACTGTTTTGATAACTGTAAATCATCATCAGTTTCTTCGATACTTGGGTTTAATTCTTGTATTTGAGATATATGTGAAGTTTGCGAAATTTTAGACTCCACCACTTTTTCTGCTTGATAAAAGTGTGAATTATCTTGCATGACTACGTGCGAAGTAAAATTTCCCTGAGAATGTTGTGTACCAGCAAACACTTTAGTTTCCGCAAAAAATAGCAGAAATAAAGCTGAAAATAGGTATGTGATAAACGTTCTCATAATTATTCATCAAATGTAAGATTAGATTTTATACAACAAAGCCTATTAACATTTTTTAACTATAAAATTTATGTTAATAAAATAAATAGCTTATTTACAAATAGTTACAATTTTTTTATTAAGTTTTTCTAAATCCGATTATTTTACAGAAATTTGCAACTCAACAAACAAAAGTTTATGGCGAAAGCAAAAACAGCAAAAGAATCGTTAGCGGTAATGACAAACTTGGTTTTACCAAACGAAACCAACAACTTAGGAAATATGTTCGGAGGTGAATTATTAGCATCTATGGATAGAATTTCATCGATTTCTGCAAAAATGCATGGTGGAAGTTTCTTAGTTGTAACGGCAAGTGTAAATCACGTTGCATTCAATATTCCGATTCCGATGGGAAGTACTGTGAAGTTAGAATCTAAAGTAACAAGAGCGTTCAAATCATCGATGGAAGTTTATGTTGATGTCTATGTTTACGATTATGATAGCTGCGTTTACAACCAAACAAATAGTGGTATTTATACTTTTGTTGCCGTTGATAATGACAATAAACCAGTTCAAGTTCCGGAATTGATTCCAGAATCTGAGCAAGAAGTTGAGCGTTTTGAAGCTGCTTTACGTCGTAAACAATTGAGTCTTATTTTAGCTGGAAGAATGAATCCTGCTGATGCACACGAATTGAAATCATTATTTATTACGGAATAATTTTTAATAAATCATATTTTAACTCTTTGATTTTAATTAACATAAATTGAATCAAAGAGTTTTTTTATGTCTAAAAATTTTTACTAACTTTATATTATTCTAAGAATAAACAACATGAGTATTTCTGATTTAAAATTGGAACTAATTCTTCAAATTTCAAAAATGAATGATAAAATGAAATTAGAAGAAGTTTTAGAATTATTAAAATTTCAGACTGAAAGTTCTATTTATGAAATTTCGGAAGAAGAGAAACTTGCAATAAATAAGGCTAAAAATGAGATTGCAAATAACAATATTTTTTCAAATTCTGCTGTAAACGAAGAAATGAATGAATGGTTGAAAAAGTAATTTGGTCAAGTCAAGCAAAAAATGAATTATTTGATATTTTAGATTATTGGAAAAATCGTAATAAATCTGTTGGATACAGTCAAAAGCTTTTTCAATTAATTCAAAATCAAATTGATTTAATTAAAATATTTCCAAATATTGGAAGAAAAACTAGCTTTGAAAATGTTCGAGTAAAAGTTATTAAAGATTATATGCTTTTTTATGAAATAAGAGAGGTCAATCTCTATATTTTGACTATAAAAAGTTCAAAACAAAATCCTAAAAATTTTAGAATTACATAAAAAAAAGTCGAAACTAAGTTTCGACTTTTCTATGTTGTTTTATATTTAATCTTTTCCCGCTAAACGGTCGATCACATATTCTATTTCTGTCTTTCCGTGCGGTTTTGGTTTACCATCAGCGTCTAAATTAACCATCGTAATTTGGTCTACTGTAATAATGGTTTCGTGCGTCATTTTGTTACGAACTTCACATTGTAAAATCAACGAAGTTGTTCCAAATTTTATCACTTCAAGACCAATTTCTACAATATCGCCTTCGCGTGCGGAAGCCATAAAATTTATTTCGGACATGTGTTTTGTTACCACATGCGAATTTTCTAATTGTATAATGCTATATAGTGCAGCTTCTTCATCAATCCAAGCCAATAATTTTCCTCCAAAAAGTGTTTTATTTGGATTCAAATCTTCTGGTTTTACCCATTTACGCGTGTGAAATTTCATAATCTTGCTTTTTAAAATCTTGTTTACTTTCTGATGCTAATCGATTAGCATCTGCAATAAACTGAACTAAATTTACGGCATATTTTCCTTCTAACAAAGATTCGTTTTGACTTATCAAAGCTTCAGAAATTTCTGCAATTGCATTAGGATGAAAATTCTTTTGGTCGGTAGAAATTTTATTAGAACAGCATACATTTTTTAAATCACTATAAATCATTTGATTTAAATATTGATCGCCAATTTTCACGGTTCCTTTTTCTGCAATAAGTGTAATATTACTTTCAAAATTTTTATTGAATGTTGAAGTTGTATATACCATGTGTCCAATTGCTCCGTCAGCCGTAAAATCTACACAACCAGAATCATCAAACTGAGTTACTTCTTGGTGCGTAAAATTATAACTTTTAGAGTTTGTACAGATTACCTCATCAAACCAAAAATTCATAATATCAACAAAATGAGAGAATTGTGTAAACAAAACACCACCATCCATTTCTTGATTACCGTGCCATTCTCTTAATTTGTAATAATTGCGATTTCGATTCCAATAACAATTAATATTAATCATAAAAACTTGACCCAATGAATGATTGTCGATCAAGTTTTTAACATATTGTACAACCGGCGAAAAACGAAGTTGCATGGATGTAAAAACACGAAGTTTTTTCTCTTCTGCAACTTTCAATATTTCATTTGCATCTTCTACTGTTAATGCAATTGGTTTTTCTATCAAGACATTTTTTCCTGCTTTTAAGCAACGTATTGCATGTTCTCGGTGTAGACCGTTTGGCGTAGATATTATGACAACATCTGTTTCTTTGTCATCTATCAAAAAACTTTCGAGTGTAGAATATCCTTTGATTGATAAATCTTCGGGCAAATTAAAATCGATAATCGAAATTAATTGTGCATTTTCTGCCTCTTCTATTGCTTGTTGATGTACACGTCCAATGTGACCGTAGCCTAAAATGGAAAAATTCTTCATTGAATTTATTTAATTATTTTCTCTAAAATCTTTTGTGTGATTAGGTAAGTTGGTTTTACACCTGTTAATCCTAAACCTCCAGATGCTAAAGTACTTCCTGTTTCCAATGGATTATCAGAAGCGTAATATGCGTACATTACTTTAACATCTTTATCAATATGATGTCTAATTTTTGAAGCAACTTGAATTGCTTTTTGGTAATGTGCACCTTCCATTTCTAATCCAATTGCTTGGAAAGATGAATATTTAAAGTACTCTAAAATATCTTTATTTTGTAATGAAGTTCCTAAAACCGAAATCATTGGTCCTTCATAAACTCCTAATCCTTGTCCTTCGAAATCTGCAGCAGTTAATTCGTTTTCGAAAACATAATTATCTGTTGTTCCTTCAAAAACGTGTGCTGTTGCAATCATAATATCACCTTTATTTCCTTCTAAAATACCGGCTTTACCCATAATCGCTACAGATTTTACATTCATCTTAAAACGAACATCACCTACTTTGTAAGGTTTTAATAATTCGTCCATCGCTTCAAATGCTTGCTCTCCAAATGCATAATCCATTACGACAATTACATCATCATTTTTTGCTTTCGCATAAGAAAATGCCGTGTTTGCAATGTTTACTTTAGACATATCAATAATCTGAACGTTGATGTTTGTTCCTGATTGATCTTTGATATAAACTAATCCATTTTGTTGTGCATAATCATTTAACGATTCGCGCATCATTTTGTTGTTTGCGGCACTCAAATCTTCGTAAATATCTACGCTATCTACTTTGTATTTCTTTTTTAATCCATCATAAGCGTATAACATGTTCGATACACTGTGCATATTTGCAGAAATGATGTGGATGTTTTTGTCTTGAAGATTATTTTCGAATAATACTTTTTTTATCTCATTTGCCCATTTTTCACCAATCATGTGATGTCCAATCGACTCGCGTAATGTAGATGTAAATGTAATTTCTCTTTTCTTTGTACCGATACGATCTTGTTGACTTGTGTACCCCATCCAATAAACGATTCTAAAGAAATTATCTTTATCATCTGGTTTACTAAAATAGCTATGAATTTCTTGTGTTTCTTCGAACGTTCTTCCCAAAATCGTTGATAAATGCATCAAAGCAACTTCACGGTCTTTACGAGAAATTTCTACTTCGTTGAACACTACATTTTCGATAAATTCCCACGCTCTACTTTTAGAAAGTGTTTCGTTATTAAAAGCTCTGTTTCTAATTTTATCTGCTTCGTTGTATAAAAACGTCAAGTGTGTTAAAACATCATAAATATCAGAACGTCCGCGAGAAATCTCGATATTCATTTGGTCATCATCTATTCGGTAACAAAAACGTCTTCTTTTTGCTGGAATAATTGGTGTAAAAATAGAACGATCATATCCTTCATCAGATGTAAAACTTACATAAGCAGTTTCTACAATTCCTTCTGGTAAACGATCTAAAACATACATTAATCCGCTTAATTCAACTTTATTTGGGTCTGTCATCGATCCATAAATTTCTGGATCAATTTCGAATAATAAATTTCTTAAAATTTTTCCAGGTGCAGCTGATGGACGATACACTCCTCTATGAAACAAATGGCGCATTGAAATATATAATTTTTCAATCGCATCAGTAGATCTTCTTGCTCTTGTTATTGACATAAATAATTTTTTTACTTTTTTTGGTTGTTTAATTCTTGTTGAATGGCCATCAATTCGTCGTACCAATCTTGTCCAAATTTTCGTACTAAAGAATCTTTCGCAAATGTTGCGACATTAACCTTCAATTCTTTTCCTAAGGTACAAGCATCTGAACAAATATCCCATACATCGTAGTTTACAGAAGTGAAATTTGAGAATTCCTTAACACGAACGGGATATAAATGACACGAAATTGGTTTTTTATACTCAATTTTACCGTCTTCGTAAGCCTTTTCAATTCCACATTTAGAGAAACCATTATCTTCGAAAACAAGATAAGCACATTCACGATTATTGACAAGTGGTGTAACCCAATCGCCATCCGTATCCATTGTATATTTACCTTCTTGCTCGATCACCGCAATTCCTTCGGGACGCAAATAAGGTTTTACATCTTGATAAATATCGTCTAAAACAGTAAGTTCATCTTCATTAAGTGGCGCTCCTGCGTCGCCCTCTACACAACAAATCCCTTTACATTTGTTCAGATTACAAACAAAATCCTCAGTTAGTAGTTCTTCGGATACAAGGGTTTTTCCTATTTGAAACATGTTACACGTATAATTTTGTAACAAGCAAAGATACGGAGAATTCCTCAGAAAAATGTAATTTTGTAAAAGAATAATGGATAGTCTACTTTCAAAAATCAATCATCCTAAGGAACTTAGGACTTTTGAAACATCTCAATTAAGCACAATTGCACACGAGATGCGCGAATTTATTTTGGAAACTTTGAGTGTAAAACCGGGACATTTAGGCGCAAGTTTGGGTGTTATCGAGTTAACAATTGCCTTACATTATCATTACAACACGCCAAATGATTTACTAATTTGGGATGTTGGGCATCAATCCTATCCTCATAAAATTTTGACAGGTAGACAACAAGTTTTCGATTCTTTGCGTCAAAAGGAAGGAATTTCAGGTTTTCCTGCGCGTACCGAAAGTGAATTTGATACGTTTGGTACTGGACATTCTTCTACCTCTATTTCGGCAATCGTCGGAATGGCAACAGCAGATAAAATAAATCAAATAAATCGTAAACACATTGCTATAATTGGCGATGCTTCTATTACTTCTGGAATGAGTTTAGAAGCGCTGAATCATCTTGGATCAACAGATTTAGACGTTTTAGTAATTCTGAATGATAATGATATCGGAATTGATCCTTCGGTTGGTGGATTGAAAAAACATTTTAAATCATTAGAAAATCATTCCGAAAATATTTTCACCAATTTTGGATTAAATTTTATCGGAACTATCGATGGTCATAACTTTGATGAACTCTTAACTTCTTTCGCAAAAGCAGATAAAATCAAAGGTCCAAAAGTTTTACACATCAAAACAACTAAAGGAAAAGGTTACGAAAAGGCTGAAAATGATCAAGTAAAATGGCATGCGCCAGGTTTATTTGACAAAGAAACAGGTGAATTAAAAACGAATAAAAAAGAGAAATCTTACCAAGATGTTTTTGGCGAAACTATGCATCAATTATTACAAAATAATGAGCAAATTGTGGCGATAACTCCTGCAATGTTAACGGGAAGTAATTTAGTGAAATGTCACCAAGATTTTCCTAATCGTGTGTTTGATGTTGGTATTGCAGAGCAACATGCCGTTACATTTTCGGCTGGTTTGGCAACGCAAAATACAATTCCGTATTGTGTTATTTATTCCACATTTTTACAACGTGCTTACGACCAAGTTATTCACGATGTAGCGTTGCAAAATCTACCTGTTGTATTTTGTATAGATCGCGCAGGATTTGTTGGTACAGACGGCGCAACGCATCATGGTATTTTTGATATTTCGTATTTATGCGAAATTCCGAATATGATTGTCACTTCGCCTCGCAACGAAAAAGACTTCAAAAATTTGCTTTACACTGCACAATTTACATCTCAACCTTTTGCGATTCGCTATCCAAAAAATAACATCAAAACTCATGATTCTGATTTTGAGAAAATAGAAATCGGGAAATCTGAAATTATTTTCGAAGGAAATAAATTGGCGATTCTTTCTACTGGATTAATTAGTTATCGAATTGAAGAAATCATCATTCAAAATAATTTACAAGATAAAGTTGCTTTGATTGATTTTCCATTCATCAAACCTTTGGACGAAACTCGATTGAAAGCTATTTCGCTGAAATATTCTACCATTCTAACTTTTGAAGATGGAATAAAAAAGGGTGGATTTGGAAATGGAATTTTAGAGTTTCTAAATTCTATTCATTACAAAGGAAATATTACCATCAACGGTTATCCTGACGAATTTATCGAACATGCTTCAATTTCTGAATTAGAAAAAATGATTGGTTTAGATGATTCATCGATTTTGGAAATGATAAAAAGTTATTTGTAATGGAACACGAATATTTTAAAAATGCTTGGATCTTTTTTTATTTGGTCTAATAATTTTGATTGTAGCTTATATTCTAAACAATCCTTTTAAAAAGAGAGAGGTTAAATCAAATTTAAGTTTTGGATTAGAACAAAAAAATAAAATGGATTACATTAATGATACTTTTAAAACTCTTAATACAGCAAGATTAAAAAGTATCTATTTATTTGCAGCTATTTTTATCATTGCATCAATTGTATTTCTAATTTTAGGAATTATTGAATATTTTCAAACTTAATAATTTTCGGTACGAGAGTTGTAATAGCATTTCTAAATATAAAGACACACACAATGAAAAAAATAATCGGTTTATCCTTTATAGCTGTTTTATTCACATTGCAATCTTGTGGAACAACAAGTAATATGCAAGAATTTTACACAAAATATGACAATCAAGCAACTGTAATTCCGTTACCATCTTTCGCGTTGAAATTAGCAGGAAAAGCTGGTGGAACAGATTTATTTAATTATTTAAAATCTGCTAAAGTATTTGTTGTTAGCGATGCAGGAGAAGGAAAACAAAAAAGAATCATGAATGATTTACAATCTTCTATGCGTGGTGAAAAATATGAAAACTTAGTAAAGTTTAAAGCAAAAGATAGCCGTTTGAATATTTCATTGCAAGAAGATAATGGACAAGTAAAGAAAATGATTTTCGGAATTAATGGATTACGAAACGTATTGGTAATCGATTCTAAATTAGATATTCCGAGAACGAATTTAGATAAAATCTTAGACAAAGTTTCCGCTGAAGATATTGCAGATTTAGCAGATATTTTAAAATAATAAAAGAAGCCAGCTGTTTAGTTGGCTTTTTTCTTAGAAATTATTTTTATTTATAACCAAAATTATTTAATCTACTTATAAAAGCATCAATATTGTGCATATAAATTTGATAAGGATAAGGTTCATAAATAGAATTTGCTTCAGTAAAAGAGTAACCTTCTTTTAAGAATTTTTTTGATAAATTAAAATATTCTAAAGAAGTTTTATAATATCCTAAATGATAGTGACAAAATCCAATATAATACATCGCATCTGAGAATTTATTGTAAAACCCTACAACCTGTTGTAATATAATCAAAGCCTCATTATATCTTTCTTTTTCCATCAGAATTATTGCGTAGTAAAACAAATCTAAATAATTTACACCATTCTTACCAAAGCTTTTTTCTTCATATTCAATAGAATTTAAAATATACTTTTCTGCCTGCTCTAAATCTCCTAACTGTAAATAAGACAACGAAATATAGAAATTATAAGAATGATCCATTACGTAACCATTCATGTATTTTTCTTTAGATTTAAAAAAGTCGTCTAATGATGATTGATAATTTTTCTGAAAAATACATTTTATGAATGCTCTATATTCCAAATATTCTCCAGTAGTATCCAATTCAACCGCTCTATTTAGATACGACATTCCTTTTTCATATTTTCTTTGCTTAAAAAATGGCATCGATTTCTGTTGCCAAAAGTAAGGTTCTTGAGGTTTTATTGATATTGCAGAATCTAAATATTTCTGAAAATTTGGACTATAATATGAATAACTATATGCTTTTTCTAAATAAGAAATAGCAAGAGAATCATTTGTTTTTAATTTTTGAGAAAAAACACTAAGAGTATTAAAAAAGAGTAAAATAAATCCAAGAAATTGATTATTTTTCATCATAATGATATTAGTGTAATACATTAAAGATAGATAAATTTTATCTCAAAACAATTCTTCTTAACTTTACCACATGAGTGGAAAATTATATTTGGTACCTACGCCAATCGGAAATTTAGGAGATATGACATTTAGAGCGGTTGATGTGCTAAAAGAATCAGATGTGATTTTGGCAGAAGACACGCGAAATAGTGGTATTTTACTGAAACATTTCGAGATTTCTACTCCAATGCGCAGTTATCACATGCACAACGAGCATCAAGCAACAGAAGATATTATTCGTCAATTAAGAGAAGGTCAAATTATATCAATCATTACAGATGCCGGAACGCCTGGAATTTCTGACCCTGGCTATTTATTAGCAAAAGAATGTGTTGCAAATAATATTGTGATAGAATGTTTGCCTGGTGCAACTGCTTTTGTGCCTGCATTAGTCGTTTCTGGATTACCAAATAACGAATTTACATTTGTTGGATTTTTACCTGTAAAAAAGGGAAGAAAATCTAAATTAGATTCATTAGTAGAAGAAAAGAAAACAATGATTTTCTACGAATCTCCACACAAAATTGGACGAACATTGAAAGATTTAGCCGAAGCTTTTGGAGCTGAAAGACGTGGAAGTTTATCACGCGAAATCTCGAAAAAATTTGAAGAAACATTACGTGGAACTTTGACTGAATTAGCCGAAATAGCCGAAAAAAGAAATTTAAAAGGTGAAATGGTTTTGGTGGTAGAAGGAAATCATTAATCCGTAAAACGAATATCCTTAATATTCAATTGCCACGTTCCTTTTCCTTGCCAATAATTCATCCCGATTGTATAAACCATTTCGAAAATTTGTCCTTTCTCTAATTGAGGACCAAATTTTCCAAGTTTAAAACCTATTGCAGGAAATGTAACACGTGTATCATTTTGATGCACAAACAAACGTGCATGCTCTTTACCAACCAAACGAAAATCTGTTGCGACTAAATTTCTCGATATAAAAACAGGCGTCATATTTTCTGGTCCAAAAGGCGCCATTCTCATCACAGATTCTAAAAAAGAACGCGTCATATCGTTAAAAGAAATCTCTTTATCAATCTCTATAAAAGGTGTAAAATGTTGTCCATTCGACATTTCTTTTACGGTTTGCTCGAAGTTAATTTTAAATTGTTCAAAATTTTCTTCTTTCATTGCCAAACCTGCGGCAGCCATGTGTCCACCGAACTGAGTCAGCAAATTTGCATTTTTTTCTATCGCCGTATGTATATCAAATTCTTGAATAGATCTTGCCGAACCGACAATTTCTCCTTCGTGATTTTTTGTAAAAACAAGTGTTGGTTTATAATATAAATCGACCAAACGAGATGCAACAATTCCTATAACTCCTTTGTTCCAAGTTGGATCATAAACAATTGTTGAAAAATCTCCAGAAACATCAATTTTATTTAATTGATTTAAAGCACTTTCTGTAATATCAATATCGATTAATTTACGCTCATTATTCAATAAATTTATATCACTCAAATAACGTTTACAATCTTCCTCATTTGTACTCAACATAAAACGAACTGCTTCAGAGCCATGTTTTATGCGTCCTGCAGCATTAATTTTTGGAGCAATAGAAAAAACTACATTCGAGATATTGACATTATTCTTGATATTGGTCGGAATTAAGTGTTGAAAAGCCAAACGTGGCTCAGAATTTAATCGTTTCAAACCTTCAAAAGCTAACACACGATTTTCACCCGTAATTGGAACAATATCTGCTGCAATACTTACGGCTACTAAATCTAAAAATGGTAAAATATTTTCTTTGGGAAGATTAAATTTCTCGATATAAGCTTGTACCAATTTAAAACCAACACCACAACCGCTTAATTCCTTGTACGGATATCGGCAACCTTTTTGTTTGGGGTCTAAAACTGCGTATGCTTTGGGAATTGATTTATCTGGTAAATGGTGGTCGCAAATAATATAATCTATTCCCTTAGAGTTTGCATAATCTATTTGTTTATGCGCTCTAATTCCACAATCTAATGCAATAACAAGCGTTATATTATTTTCAGCTGCAAAATCTATACTTTGAATAGAAATTCCGTAACCTTCTGCATTTCTATCGGGAATATAAAAAGAGACTTTCGAATAGATGGAAGTCAGAAACTCATAAAAAAGTGTTACTGCAGTCGTTCCATCTACATCGTAGTCTCCAAATATTAAGATATTTTCTTGGTCATCAATTGCATTTTTAATACGAGAAACGGCATCTGCCATTCCTTTCATCAAAAAAGGGTCATGTAAATCGGCTAAAGATGGATTGAAAAATGATTTTGCTTGATCATAATTTCCAATTCCTCGTTGGGTTAATAAAATAGCAAGCGCCTCAGAAATGTCAAGAGATTGTTGTAATCTACTAATTATTTCATTTGAGGGTTGTTGTTTTATTTCCCATATTTTTTCCATCTCTACAATTTACATAAAATTTTAATTCGTGAGAAGGCTAAAACAAAATCTTATTTAGATTTGTTCGCTTCTTTTACGTATTTATCTAATGCCATTGTCATCGAAGGAGTTTGAGGTGTTGGCACCTCAATATCTACACGTAATCCCATCTCTTTTGCTTGGTCTACAGTAGATTTTCCGAAAACGGCAATTCGTGTATTTTCTTGTACAAATTTCGGGAAGTTTTCAAATAATGATTTTATTCCAGAAGGTGTAAAAAACACTAAAATATCATACTTAACATCTGATAAATCTGACAAATCGCTAGAAACTGTTCTAAACAATGTTGCTTTTTGCCAATTTAAGTTCAAACTGTCCAAAAGTTTTGGTACATCTGGTTTTAAAACATCTGATGCTGGTAATATAAAATTTTCTTCCTTGTGTTTTTTGAATAACGGAACCATATCAGCAAAAACTTTTTCGCCAATATAAATTTTACGTTTTCTATACACAATATACTTTTGTAAATAAAAAGCGATTGCTTCAGATTCACAAAAATACTTCATTGTGTCTGGCACAGTAAATCTTAATTCTTCTGCTAAACGAAAGAAATGGTCAATTGCATTTCGACTTGTAAAAATAACAGCTGTTGCTTTTGTAAAGTCAATTTTTTGCAATCTTACTTCTTTTGCATCAATGCCGACAACTTGGATAAAAGGTCTAAAATCAATCTTGATTTTATTTCTTTTTTCAATTTCGTAGTAAGGCGAGTTTTCTGCCTGTGGTTTGGGTTGTGATACTAATATCGATTTAACTTTCATAGTAATTTTAGATTACTTTACCTATAATTAAAAGTTTTGCTAAAACCATAATAGGTAAAATTTCTAGGGTGCAAAGGTACAAAATATTATAATACCAAATTGATTTATTGTCACTAATTTGTTTGGTGTAAATATGATAAATTTCCCATATTCTATTCATAAACAACAAAATAAACCCTACAATTAATAAATATTCTTTATTAAGAGTCGTGTAAAAGAATAGAAAACAAATAACTAGTAAAAGCAAAACATTTTTTGCATTTACAAAACTTGAACTTTTCATAAAATACGAAACTGAGCTTGATTCGTAAAAAACACGGTAAAAAGTAACCTCTATCAGCAACCTAAAAAGCATTATTATACTGATGATACTAAACGTAATACCAACACGAGAAAGATAACTAAATCTAAAATTATCAAAATGATTATAAGAGATGTTAAAATACGAAACCAAGAGAATACTGATTAACAAAACCGTAACTCCATTTACAATAAAACTGAATAAAGTTGTATTGTCGTCCGTAAAACTCATGTATTCCGTTTTATTATTAAGTGTCTTAAAATTCTTTGCAAACAAGTATTTTGCAGCGCACACCAATAACAAACATACAGTCAGTATGATAAGTACAATATCATTACCAAGTGTATTTTTTCCTATCGAAATTAAGTCGTCTGTTTTCATAATTTTTTCAAAAATACAAAAGACTAACAATCTTATAACTATCTTTATGCCCACAAAACAAAAATTATGTCGGACAAATTAGTCATCATCCCGACCTATAACGAAAAAGAGAATATCGAAGCCATTATACGCGCCGCTTTATCTGTAGATGAAGCGTTTGATGTTTTGATTGTTGATGATAGTTCTCCTGATGGAACAAATGATATTGTAAAACGTTTGATTCCTGAATTTAACGGCCGTTTACATTTAGAAGTTCGTACAACAAAGGATGGTTTAGGCCGAGCTTATGTGCATGGTTTCAAATGGGCTTTGGCGAATAATTTTGAATATATATTTGAAATGGATGCCGATTTTTCTCACAATCCAAAAGATTTACCACGATTATATCAAGCATTGTTTGATGGGGCAGATTTAGCAATTGGCTCTCGTTATTCTAACGGAGTTAATGTCGTAAACTGGCCAATGAATCGCGTTTTAATGTCATATTTTGCATCTAAATACGTTAGGATTATTACAAATTTACCTGTACATGATGCGACAGCTGGTTTTGTAGGTTATCGTGCAAATGTATTATCGACATTAGATTTAGATAAAATTCAGTTTAAAGGTTATGGTTTTCAGATTGAAATGAAATACAAAACGTGGATAAAAAAGTTTAAATTGAAAGAGGTTCCAATTATTTTTACAGATAGAACTTTGGGCGAATCAAAAATTAGTTCAGATATAATTGGTGAAGCTGTTTTTGGCGTTATATCTTTACGTTTAAGAAATATGTTTGGTAAATTATGAAAAAACTCGTTCTAATTTTCGTTCTACTTGTAGGTTTTTATAGTTGTACTTCTAAAAACTACGATAAACCAAAGAACTTGATAAGTAAATCTGAAATGATTGATATTATGACTGATTTGTACATCAGTCAACAAGGTTTATCTATGTTTCCTACTCAAAATGAAGATCAAAATTTGAATTTTGCAAAGGATGCTGTTGATATTATGAAAGCTTATGATATTACGTTTCATACTTTTGAGGAAAGTTATAAGTATTACGCAATGAATCCAGAAAAATTTAAAAAAATGTTGGATGAAGTAAAGGTGAAATTAGAAGATCAATACTCCAAAGAAGAAAAAGAGCGTCAAAAAAATCAGACAAATAATCTCGAAGATCTTAAAAAAGAATAAAAGTTCAATCTCAAAAAGATTGGACTTTTTTATTATTTATCACATCAAATCTATAAACCCAAATAGCATATACTTAATTTTCTCATTAACAAAATGTTACTTTCAATAAAAATAAAAAATATATTTCAAAAATTCATTTATATTTGCTTAAATATAAATCCCTACTTATGCATTCGAGGAAAATAAGTAAAACAAAAAAGGTTGGATTTGGTTCGAAAACCATTAATATCAAAGATATTATTATTGTTTCTATTGTGATTGTAATTGTAGCATTAATCATACTACGTTTTATCAATCGCTAAACCAAATTCTTTTGTACTTATTTAAAAAAAATTAAACTTATCTCATTTTGCATTTGTAATAACTACCTCTGAGTAGTGTATAGTTAAAATAGTTACAAAAAAGTCTTCAATAAATATTGAAGACTTTTTTATTTAGAATTTTTCACAAACAATAGAATAACTATTTGTTGTAGTTGTCATTTTTCGTGCTAAAAAAATCACGCGATACAAATTATTATCTCCTGGATAGCTTATATTGTATTCACTTACTTGATCTAATTTATATTCTCTATCTAAAACAGAAAATGTTTTAGAATTTTTTATCGTTGTATTTCCCTGTGTTACCGCTCTTTGATTAGATTCATATTTTCTAATTCTCATAAAATAAACTGGTGTAGACGCTGCTAAATCTGAAATTGGTGCAATTTCTGGAATTGTTGAGCTAGAAAATCTAAAATTAAATTTACCACATGGTACTATTTTCGTTCCGTCTGGAGTCGTTGCGAAATATAATTCTTTTGTTTCCACAGTAAGATCTGAAATAGCATTTGTAATTTCTATTTTATCGTACTTCTCCACCTCTCCATCTTGATTTACAACAACAATATTGTTATAATTCGCATCTTTATTAACCAGTTTTAATTCTCGAATTCTCAAATCTCCATTCACGTCTAATGCGCGTGTTGGTTGATTTGTATTTATACCAACTTGAGCGTTGAGAAATATTATCGTAAATAAATTAAGGATTAAGGTTATATATATTTTCATTATTCTTCTGTTTTATAAAATCGTTCGCAGATTAAACTATAGTTAGATTTTGTATTATCATTTTTCAATTGTGAAGCTGTAATTCTGTACATATCGCCATCTCCAGGTATAATAAAATGATAGTTTACAAAAGCGCCTTGTCTTAGAGTAAAATTTGTATCAATATTTTTATATGTACTCCAATCTGTTGTTGTAAAATTTAAGTTAAGATTAGAATAACTATATCCTGTAGTGGTTGATGAACTTATTGCTCCCCATCTTTTACCACCATATACAAATGAAATTGCAGATGCTGGTTGATCATTAAGTTTCATGAAAATTTTAGAATTTTCTAATCGAAAACTTAATTTTCCACATTCTACAATTCGTGTATTATCAGTCGTTGTAGCATTATAAATATTTTTTACAATCTGAACTTGCTTTGTTGCATCTTCTATTATTGCAGGAATACTTACTTTATCTATATTATTATTATCATCAGCTGCCAAAACATACTTATGATCTGTAGAATTTGTTTTGTTTTCTAAATTTGTAACACGTAAATTTCCATTAATATCAAGTAATCTTGTTGGAGTTTCCGTACCAATTCCCACTTGCGCAAACATAAGAGTAGAAATAGTTAAAACTATTGAGGTAATGTATTTTTTCATTTTTCTAAAATTTTTCACAAACAGTTACAAAGTCATTTGTTGCTGGAGTAGTTTGTTGTAATCTATAAAATGTTAGTCGGTATAAATCAGACTCTCCAGGGTATAATAAATACAAAACATTAAGTTCTGAATTCGCTATATTGGCTCCAAAAGTTGGTAAATCTGTAAATTTATTCGTTGTTGATGTAAATGTTTTTCCTGTAGAAGGCACCTGAAACTGATACCCATTTTCATTATAATTTTGTTCTAATGTTATATAAACCGTCACATCACTAGCTGGCGTAGATTTCAATCTATATTGGATATTTATATTAGAACCGCTATTTCTAAAAGCAAAGTCAAACTTTCCACAAGACACAAATTTACTATCATCGGCTTTCCCTGAAGTTGTACTATATATGTTATTTAAGACTTGTTTATCTGCTGTAAACTCATCTTTAACGGGCTGTAAATCTTGCTTATTAATATAATCAATATTACCATCCGGATTTACAACAAGAATCTTATTATAACTTGGTGTTTGCGATTTATCAGCAAGTTCTCTAACACGTAGATTACCTTCGACATCTAAGGTTCGTTTCGGATTATCGGTATTAATACCGACTTGAGCTGACAATATTCCTGAAAAGAATACAAAACAGCTTAATAAAATAAAATTATTCTTCATCATCATTTAATATTTCCTTAAGTCTTTATACATAAAGAACCAAAAATTCATATAACAATAGTTAAGAATTCGAACAATCGAACAGATTGCTCACACAGTAAGTAAATTTTAGTAGTAGGTTAATACGTAAGAAATTACTCTCTAAATATTAACATGGCAAAATTAAATAAACAAAATGTTATTTAATCCTAAAAAGACGTTAAGCTATTCATAATTAAAATCCTATGCTTGCATAGATAAAATATTAAGTAATAACAGTAATGAGAAAGTATATAAAAACAAAAAAGCTTTAATCGTTATGATTAAAGCTTTTAATGAGGTTCCTAGCGGATTATAAGTATGCAATATGATAATTTGTTATATTGTATTGAATTCATTAAATCTTAATTAAATGCAATGAATATCAAAGTTTAATGACTTTTTCAACATTGCACATAATTGTTTCTAATTTCATTTGATTTCAATTTAGTCGGACTAATGTCGGACTCGATCTCTTACTTATAAATTAGTAATCAAAAAATAACAATTATGGCTAAAGTAAGATTTGTAGTAAAAGGATCTCAAGAAATCGTACAATTAATCATTCGAGTATCAATCTCAAGACAAAATGATTTTCAGAAAGGATCTAAAATATTCATTCCAAAAAAATATTGGAATTTTGAAGAAAAGAGACTTTACGATAAAAAAGATAAATCTTCATTTAAGAATGATGCGGATTTTATCACAACAATCAATAACTCCAATAGGCTTTTATCTTCGATTGAAAATTTCGTTTTTAATAATTTGTCAAATCCGGAATTCATTACCTCATCATTAATAGAAGATGAAATACTTAAATTTCATGGACTCCCTACATCTCATGAAACATTAATTAAAGAAAAAGAGATCGAAAGGAAAAAAGAAATTGAAAATAACAATAAACTATTATTATATATTCATAATTACAATAATATTAGAGCTAATGATTATTCTATTGAAAACTCAACAAAACAAAAATATAAATATCTTGAAAGTGTAATATCCAATTATCAAGAATACATAAATAGAGAAATTAACATCCTCGACTGTAGTAAAGAATTCTTTTTAAACTTAGAAACTTTCTTATTTGATTACAAAATGTTAATGAAATCAACAATTAGACGAATATTAAAGAATCTTAAAACCATTATATATGATGCACGAAATAACGGACTTGATGTTAATCCTAGTATAAATTTTCCTATTCAAAGAATAAAAGAAGGTGATGTAGTATATCTCAACTTTAAAGAACTGGATCAAATAAGAGATTTTACAACTGATGATAAAATATTAACCTTAACAAGAGATTGGTTGCTCATTGGATGTTATACCGGACAAAGAATTAGTGACTTTATGAGGTTTACTACTGATTGTATTAGAAAATATTTAGACAATAATGGTAATGAATATAGTATAATAGAAATAACTCAAGTCAAGACTAAAAAAAGGGTTGCTATACCTATTCATCCAATTGTAAATGAAATAATTATTAAATATAATGGATTCCCTCCATTATTCAGTTCAAAATACTCTTCTAATGCAACAATATTCAATCAACACCTTAAAATTCTATTAGAACAAATAGGTATAAATAGATTAGTATTTGCAAAAGAATTTGATGAAAATGATAAACGAAATTACATGAAAGTGATTCCGTTATATAAAGCTGCTTCATCCCATATATGTAGACGATCATTTGCTAGTAATTACTATGCACACCCAAACTTTCCAACACCATTATTAATGAGTATTACCGGACATCAATATGAAAACACTTTTTTACAATATATAGGAAAGAATGATATTAGTAATGCATTGCAAGTAGCAAAAATATTCAACGATTAATATAAATGCGTCATTAACGATATAATGACGCATTATTTTTATTTGAATTTAGTGATGCATAATCAAATCTAAATTTCTTACTCTATATTTAGTTATTCCAATCACATTAAGTTTTTTGCCTGAAATTCTTCAATACTATAAATTATTCCCTGGTACATTTGATTTTTTTGATATTATATATTGTTTTATTGCATTAATGTTTAATCACTTGATATATAAAAAACTTAAATCAGAGGATCAAAATTTACATAAAACAAAATCAATAAAGCTTAAAGAAAACAAAATTTAAAATACAACTATTTGTATCTTTACAATCTTAGATATAAATACATGATTTCAACTAACTTCCATGCAAAGTATTTTGCACATGATTTAACGCGACGATTACCATCAGATAGTGTAGGGAAATTCGTAGCTTCATTACAAGATGCTCAAGTTGATTTAAATCCTCATCAAGTTGATGCGGCTTTATTTGCTTTCCAATCTCCTTTATCAAAAGGTGCAATATTAGCTGATGAAGTTGGTCTAGGAAAAACAATTGAAGCCGGAATCATATTATCACAAAAGTGGGCTGAACGAAAAAGAAAATTATTAATTATTTCTCCATCGAATTTACGCAAACAATGGAATCAAGAACTTCTAGACAAATTTTTCTTACCATCTACAATTCTTGAATCTAAATCTTTTAACGATGAAATAAAAAAAGGTAATTTGAATCCTTTCAACCAAGAGGATCAAATCATCATTTGTTCCTATCAGTTTGCTAAAACTAAAGATGCATACATCAAACAAACAAAATGGGACTTAGTTATTATTGATGAAGCACACCGACTTCGTAACGTATACAAACCAGCAAATAAAACAGCAAACGCTATTAAGGAGGCTTTACACCCGTATAAAAAAGTATTATTAACAGCAACACCACTTCAGAATTCTATATTAGAATTGTTTGGTTTAGTTTCAATTATTGATGATTATGTTTTTGGAGATTTAAAAAGCTTTAAAGAGCAGTACTCACGTAATCTGGATGAAGATTATCTTGAGGATTTAAGAAATCGTATTCAACCTGTTTGTCATCGTACATTACGCAAACAAGTATTGGAGTACATAAACTACACGAATAGAATACCAATTTGTGAAGAGTTCTTTCCTACACCAGAAGAAGAAGATTTATATGATCTAGTTTCTGAATATTTACAGAGACCAAAACTTTATGCACTACCGAATAGTCAACGTCAATTAATGACATTAATACTTCGTAAACTACTTGCATCCTCATCATATGCTATTTTCGGAACATTAAACACATTAGTTAATCGACTTGAAAGTATTTTAATTAAAGAATTGAATTCTGATTTGTTTGATGAAATTGATGAAGATTACGAATCGACTGATGAATTACAGGACGAATGGGATGACGACAATGATGATGATATTTCGGATGTGGTTTATTCACCTGAAGATTTAGTTAACATCCAGAAGGAATTAGATGAATTAAAGCAATATAGAAACCTAGCTGAAAAAATTCAAAAAAATTCAAAGGCGGAACACCTTTTTACAGCACTTGATAAAGGATTCAAAGAACTAGAAAATCTTGGTGCAAATAAAAAAGCATTAATATTCACAGAAAGTAGAAGAACTCAAGATTTCTTATATAAAACATTAGAAAAAAGAGGATACAAAGACAAAGTAATATTGTTTAACGGAATGAACAATGATGCTAAGTCAAAAGAAATTTATAAAAATTGGATTCAAAAGAATAAAGGTTCAGATAAAGTCACTGGATCTAAAACAGCTGATATGCGTGCTGCATTAGTAGACTATTTTAAAAACGAAGCTACTATAATGATTGCTACAGAAGCTGCATCTGAAGGAATCAATTTACAATTCTGTTCCTTAATTGTTAATTACGATATGCCTTGGAATCCTCAGCGTATTGAACAACGTATTGGTCGTTGTCATCGTTACGGACAAAAACATGACGTTGTAGTGGTTAACTTTTTAAACAAAAAGAACGAAGCTGACATCCGTGTATATGAATTATTAGAACAAAAATTTCAATTATTTGATGGCGTTTTTGGAGCTTCTGATGAGGTTTTAGGAGCAATTGGTAGTGGCGTTGATTTTGAAAAACGTATTGCAATGATTTACCAAAACTGCCGTAAACCTGAAGAAATAAAAGCTGCTTTTGATGAATTACAAGAAGATTTAAAACCGCAAATTTCTGAAAAAATATTAGAAGCTAAAACTACTTTACTAGAGAATTTTGACGGAGAAGTTAGTGCAAAACTAAAAGCTAATTTATTAGAAACTACTGATTCATTATCAAAATTTGAGGAAAAATTATGGAAACTAACCAATTTTGTTTTAGTTGATAATGCTACATTCAATGATAATTTTTCATTCGAACTAAAGAAAAATCCTTTTAATGACATTAATATCAATAAAGGGAAATATATTTTACTGAGAACAGATGATAAAGGAAAAAAGAATGAAGTTCCGGAACATACTAATATTTACAGAATTGGTCATCCATTAGCGCAACAAATTATTCAAGAAGCTTCTATATTAGAAACTCCAACTCAAAAAATATCATTTAATCTTTCTAGTTCAAAATCTAAAATTAGTTACTTAGAACAGTTTATAGATGAAGAAGGTTGGATGAAAATTGTTAAACTTGAAATTGATTCTTTTGAAAAAGAAGATTACATCATTGCTTCAGCTATTTTAGATGATGGAACAGTATTAGAATCTGATATGGCTCTAAAATTATTCTCATTGGACGGAACTGAAGAAGGAGGAGTTTCACTTGATCCTGAATTTGCACAAAAACTTGAAGAAATTCACTTTGCCAATTGTCAAGAAATCATCAGTACTAACGCAATGAAAAATAATGATTTTTTTGATGAAGAAATGGATAAACTTGATCAATGGGCAGATGATATGAAACTTAGTTTAGATAAAGAGGTAAAAGACTTAGATGCCGAAATAAAACTACGTAAAGCTGAGGCTAAAAAAATCTTGAATTTAGATGAAAAAGTGAAAGCTCAAAGAACGATTAAAGAGCTTGAAAATAAGAGATCTGAAAAGCGTAGACGTTTATATTTAGCACAAGATGAGGTAGATGAAAAGAAAGAAAACCTACTTTCTGAAACAGAAAAACGTTTAGAACAAAATATAACTGAAACGGAATTGTTTGCAATTCGTTTTAAAATTCTTTAATATGACAAACGAAGAATTAATAACATTAGTTAATGAATTGCTCCAACAAGGCAAAGAATTAGAATGGCTTGAATTTAAGCAAGGTGATGCAACAGATGCACAACGCTTGGGTAGATACATTTCTGGGCTAGCCAACGCTGCTAATTATAATAATGTGCCTTTTGGTTATTTAGTCTTTGGTATTAAAGATGAAACTTTGGATATTGTAGGTACAAACTATAATTACATCAATAAAAAAGAGAAAGGAAGTGACTTAGATTTTTACATTCGTAGAAACCTTAGTCCTTCGGTACATTTTCAGCATTTTGTTTGTGATTATGATGGTAATAAAATAGAAATATTTAAAATATCTGCTGCTCAAAATATCCCTGTTTCTTTTGAAAATGAAGCCTATATAAGAGTAGCTTCTAGTCTTACTGAATTAAAAAAATATCCAGATCGTATGAGAGCAATTTTAAATTCTCATATTGATTGGTCAGCAGAAATCGTACCTAATGCCACTTTAGAAGATTTAGATACTTACGCTATTCAAAAAGCAAGAGATATTTATAAAGAAAAAAACAAAAACAAGTCTTTTTATAAGGAAATAGACAATTGGACTAATGAAGTATTTCTCGATAAACTTAAAGTAACCATTAACGGTAAGGTCACTAATACAGCCTTAATATTATTGGGTAAATCAGAAGCATCACATTTATTGTCTCCTAAAGTAGCTCAAATCACTTGGAAATTAGATACCGAAGAAAAAGCATACGAGCATTTTTCTATGCCACTGTTTCTAGCAGTAAATGAGGTATTAGCTAAGATCAGAAATGTCAACTATAAGTTTTTTCCAACCAATCAATTAATTTCTATTGAAGTACCTAAATACGATAACGAAAGTATTTTAGAAGCTTTAAACAATTGTATTGCACATCAAGATTATAGTTTAAATTCTAGAATTATAGTTACTGAAAAAATAAACAAATTGATATTTGAAAATGCAGGTGGTTTTTTTGAAGGAAATGCTGAGGATTATTTTTTAGGTGAGAAAACACCTAAGAATTACCGTAATAAATGGTTGGTAGAAGCTATGGTCAATCTGAATATGATAGATTCAATGGGCTATGGTATTTTCAAAATGCTGAAAAGCCAAAAAGAGCGATATTTTCCATTACCTGATTATAGCAAGTCTAAGGGAAACGAAGTCATTTTAGAAATATATGGTCATTCTATTGACGAAAATTATTCAAAATTGCTGATAGAAAATAAAGATGGATTAGACCTTACACAAGTGATTTTACTGGATCGAATACAGAAAAAAACACCTATTACAGATGCTGCAGCCAAAATGCTGCGCACCAAGGGCTTGATTGACGGCAGAAAACCTAATTATTTTATATCGGCAAAAATTGCAGAATTGACCAACCGAAAAGCCGAATATACCCGAAATAAAGGATTAGATAAAGAAGTGCTTGAGTCATTTGTTTTAAAGCATATTGAGCATCATGGATTTGCTTCAAGATCAGAAATTAATCAATTGTTGATGGATAAACTCCCTGATTATTTGGATGAAAAGCAAAGAAAAAAGAAAATAGACAACCTATTACAGGGCATGAAGGATAGCATTCACAATGTGGGCTCTCGTACGGAATCAAAATGGGTGAAAATTAGGAAAGACTAGGAAAGGTTTAGGAAAGAAAAAAGAGATTTATCAGATAATAATAAAATGCAAATAAATGATTTTCAGCATTTTGCAATAAAATATTTTAGGAAAGCTCAGGAAAGAACTTAGGGTACGATTAGGAAAGGGAAAAGGGGTTTGTTTAACAATTATAAAATACAAATAAATGATTTTCAGTGTTTTAAAAGAGAATATTTCAGGAAAACTCAGGAAAGATAGGAATAGACTTTGGGATACTTAGGTGATGTAAAGCAATGAAAAAGACAATGCATAATAAGGATTATTCTATTGTTAATCAGGGTTCTACAAGAAAGCCTATTTGGGTATTAAGTTTATCTAATGAGTAACCAAAGAATATTTTTAGACAAACTTTTCCAATTTTAGACAAACTTTAGTTGAACTTCGGAAAGATTAGGGATAAACTTAGGGCAATCTAGGGAAGATTAGGGATAAAAAAGCACGAATCCTGTCCATCCTAAAATCTCTAAATCATGTTCAAGACTATTTTAACAACAAAATAAAGATTATAGTAACACACTATGGCTCAAAATAAAAACTTACAAAAATTAGAATTAACGTGGATTGGCAAAGGTGAAGAACCCAAGCTTGAACCTCGTATTTTAATAGAAAACCCAGAATACAGCTATTGGGAAGGAAAAGATAAAGGAAAACCAGCTCCTTGGGGAAACAATAATAGTTATAATCATTCAAAAAATAATCCTGGCAATCCTAGTAATCCTCAAAATCATGTTCCAGACAATATGCTGATACATGGCGACAACCTATTAGCATTAAAAGCCTTAGAACAAGACTATGCAGGTAAGGTTAAATGCATCTATATAGACCCACCATACAATACTGGTAATGCTTTTGAGCATTATGATGATGGTATTGAACATTCTTTGTGGCTAAATTTAATGAAACCTCGTTTAGAGATTCTAAGAACTTTATTAGCCGATGATGGCTCTATTTGGATTTCAATAGATGATGATGAATGCCATTATCTAAAGGTACTATGTGATATGGTTTTTGGAAGGAGAAACTTTGTAATAAATGTAATTTGGGAAAAAAAATCTTCACCACAAAATGATGCAAAATGGATATCTGATAGTCATGATCATATTTTGGTATATGCAAAAAATAAGGATATATGGAGACCAAATAGACTGCCTAGAACAGAAGAACAGAATTCTATATATAAAAACAGTGATGAATTTGACGGTGTAGATAAACATGGAAAAATTTATGGCAGAGGTCCATGGTTTCCAGGAGATATGACAGTTAAAACAGTATCTGAAAAAGCATTATATCCAATTACAACTCCTGCAGGGAATGTAGTTTATCCTGCAAAAGGAAGGGCTTGGGTATATTTCGAAGAAAAATTCAACGATCTACTTAAGGACAATAGAATTACATTCGGTAAAAATGGCAGTAATAAACCTTGTATAAAACGTTTTTTATCAGAAATTGAAGATAAAGGTATTGTGTCGAAATCAGTGTGGCATTATCAGGATGTAGGAGAAAATCGTAATGCAAGACAAGAGACTTTAAAATTCAATGATAAAAATCCATTTTCAACTCCAAAGCCTGAAAGACTAATAGAAAGAGTAATTCACCTTGCATCTAATAAAGGTGATCTAGTCTTAGATTCGTTTTTAGGATCGGGAACTACGGCGGCTGTGGCTCATTAAATGGGGCGTAAATACATTGGTATTGAGTTAGGAGAACACGCTATTACGCATTGTTATCCACGTCTTAAACAAGTGGTAGATGGTGAGCAAGGTGGTATCTCTAAAGCAGTCAATTGGCAAGGTGGCGGTGGCTTCAAGTTTTATACTTTAGCCCCAAGTTTATTAAAGAAAGACAAATTTGGGCAATGGATTATGTCCGATGAGTACAATGCCGATATGTTAGCCGCTGCCATGGCAAAACAAGAAGGTTTTAAATACAACCCAAGCGAAACGCAATTCTGGAAACAAGGAAACTCATCAGAGCAAGATTTTATTTTCACTACCACACAATTTCTTACCGTTCAGCAGTTAGAAGCTATTGCAGAAGATATGCAAGCAGGTGAGAGTTTATTAGTTTGTTGCAAAGCATTTCAAACAGAATGTAAAAACAAGTTTCCAAACATTACCATCAAAAAAATACCGCAGTTGTTATTAGACCGTTGCGAATTCGGTAAAGACGATTATAGTTTAAATATCGTCAACATACCACAAGAAGATAACCAAGAAGACTACGATGTAGAAGAAGAAATTGAAAATGGCGAGGAAGTAGTTGATACAAAGGAAAATAACCAAAAATCATTATTTGATTAACTATGAATCAAAACACTATTAACCAAATAAAACAACGTTTATCGTTGCGTTTACCTTTAGCAGAAGCGTTAGAAGTTACAGCAACCATAGCAGATCATATTCCTCTAAATAAAACGAAAAGAAATACTACTGTTCAGGAAGATTTACAAGTCATAAAAGGCTTGTATCCTTCTTGTACAGATTTTCAGCGTGCATTTCCTTCCATCACCCACAATATAGCTACGGGGGTTGGTAAAACACGTTTAATGGGGGCTATCATTACCTATTTGTATTTAACCAAAGGAGTGAAGAATTTCTTTATTCTAGCACCTAACTTAACCATTTACGAAAAACTAATCAAAGATTTTGGAGATCCAGCATACAGCAAATATGTTTTCAATGGTATATCAGAATTTGTACACAATCGTCCTGTAATTATTACTGGAGATAATTATGCACAGCAAGGGGCTTTGTTCAACGAATCAGAAGTACGTATTAATATTTTTAATATCTCTAAATTCAATTCAGACAACAAAGGTCAGAAAAAAGGTGGTGTAGCATTAGCACCTAAGATGAAACGTTTATCAGAATATCTTGGCGAATCGTATTGGCAACATTTATCATCTTTAGATGATCTAGTCGTATTAATGGACGAAGCACATCGTTACCATGCAGATGCTTCTAAAAAAGCGATTGATGAATTAAATCCTGTATTCGGGATTGAATTAACCGCTACGCCAACTGATGAAAAAGGAAAACCGTTTAAAAACATCGTTTACGAATATACCTTAGCTAAAGCATTAGCAGATGGTTTGTATGTGAAAAATCCTACCATTGCTAAACGTAAAAACTTCGATCCAAAAGGTGAAAGTTCAGAAAAAATAGAGCAAGTGAAGTTAGAAGATGCCATTTCTATTCACCAACAAACCAAAACGGATCTAGAATTATACGCACTAAATAACGATCAAAAAGTCGTAAAACCTTTTGTTTTAGTGGTTTGTAAAGATATTACCCATGCTAAAGCGGTTTATGATTATATCAACTCATCTACTTTTTACGATGGGCAATACATCGGTAAAGTTTTACAAATCGATTCTTCTACTAAAAAAGATGAAGAAATAGAGCAATTATTTGTTTCGTTAGAAAATCCAGAGAACGAGATAGAAATTGTTATTCACGTGAATATGCTCAAAGAAGGTTGGGACGTTTCTAACCTGTACACAATTGTGCCTTTACGTGCTGCAAATGCATCAGTTTTAATTGAGCAAACGATTGGTCGTGGATTGCGTTTGCCTTTTGGTGGTAAGCGTACAGGGGAAGCTAATATAGATAAATTAACGGTAATCGCTCATGATAATTTTGATGCAGTTATTGCTGAAGCTCAAAATCCAGAATCTATTCTTAATAAGATTTCATTTATTGAATTTGATGAAGATGAAGTAAAAGAGAAAACTATTGCTACAACATCTGTATCGAAAGCTGAAAAAGAAATTGAAGAAGAGCAAGCAAAAGTTGATGCGATTGTTGATGTACAAGAAAAACAGACAGCCCAAAATCAAGTTGATGCTAAAAAGGCTATTATTTCTGTTTTACCTACATTAAATAAAATTCCAGAGATAAAGAAAGTTGAAGATTTTGCTAAACCCGAAGCGAAAGCTAAAGTTATTGAGCAGTTAAAAGAGACATTCAATCAAGGACAAGGTAATTTATTTGCTGATGACATTGTAAAGGAAGCTGAAACAATATATGAAACAGTAGTTTCTAATTACAAAAAACAAATTATTGAAATACCTCGTATGGACTTAGTTCAAGGGGATGCTCATGCTTATTTTGAAGATTTTGATTTAGATATTTCCGGATTTCAGCTTAAAGCATTCGATGATGAAATTTTAAGACAAAGTTTATCTGATAAAAAAGATATAGAAACTCTTAGAGCTGTTTCTAGTGGTAATTATGGTAATCCTATCAATAATATCATTGTAGAATTATTAAATTATTCGGATGTAGATTATGATGATAATGCTGAATTATTACATAAGCTAGCAAAACAAGCCTATGGTGCAATAGAAGCTAGTAATTCAGATGAAAAAGATATGAAAAAAGCAGTATTTCAATTTAAGAAAACCATTGCTGATCGTATCTACCTTCAAATGAAAAACCATTTCAAAATTGAATACAGCAACTACGAAAAACCAAACGTATTACCATTTACCAAAATAGAATCACATAATTTTAAGGCATTAGATAATAATGGTTTTAAAGATTATAGAGATACTATCTCACCTGTTAGTTTAGTACCAAAGTATGTATTTACAGGTTTTGAAAAAGCATGTCATTTTGAATACAAGTTTGATTCAAACACAGAAAAAGAATTAGCATTTGTACTTGAGAATGATAGTACAGTAGTAAAATGGTTAAGACCGGCAAGCAATCAATTCCGTATTTATTGGGATAATAACTCTAAACGTTACGAACCGGATTTTGTAGTTGAAACTGAAGATGCAATTTATATGGTTGAACCAAAATCGAAAGATAAAATGCAAGATTCCGATGTATTACAAAAAGCTGATGCAGCAAAAATATATTGTAAATACGCAACAGAAAACAATCTTGAAAACGGAGGAAAACCATGGTATTATGTTTTAATTCCACACGACGAAATTAATAAAACAATAAATTTTGCATACTTACTAAATAAGTTCCTAACAAAATAATCTATGTTTAATAAAGAAGAACTATATAATTTTGAAGACGTAAGTGATCTAGAGCTTAATTACACTTCGAAACTGAATCAATGGCTTATTCAAAATGAAGATTACAACGAACGTAAATTTTTAAAAGAAGCTATTTTATTTAATGAAAAAAGTATTTCACACCTAACAATATTATCTGAATTAGAAGAAGAATACTCAATAAATAATGCTGAAGCAATTTTAAAAAGTTATCAACTATCCGTTAGAAACATTAATAAACCGCTCGATTTTCAAATTAGCAGAAAAGATACTGATTCAACCAAATCTTTAATTTCATATTTATATGAACTATACGGATTAGTAGGCAGATATCTAAAAAAAATAAAGACCGAAGACGCTGCCGTTACTAAAGTTAATATTAAAAATATTTTAAAAGAATACACTAAAGAAATATTT
The DNA here is from genome assembly GCF_036647415.1 of Algoriella sp. NCBI lineage: Bacteria > Pseudomonadati > Bacteroidota > Flavobacteriia > Flavobacteriales > Weeksellaceae > Algoriella > Algoriella sp. The sequence goes on along the minus strand of NZ_JAVXKG010000013.1, from coordinate 5,716 downwards.
GTCGATTATATTTTAGTAGATGATTATATCAATGAGTTTTTAAATGAAAACTTCTATTTCACAAGCTTTTTAAAAAAATATAATTTAAATAACTGGGAGAATGATATTGAAAAATATAGCTTTTTTGACTTTAATAAATTTCACGAACATTTATATCACAAAAATGAAGTTGTAAAATTTTTAAAGAAAAAATTTAAAACTAAAAAATCATTTAGTAATCTAAAATTCGATTCAAAAGGCGACGGTGATTTTGCTCTAAAGATTTACATGTTAGAAAAAATGGGAATAATTGATCAACTAAAAGTCAATTATCAAATTGAAGACAGTAAAATTGAAGATTTTATAGCTGACTTACTAGGTTGCACTAATAGAACAGTAAGAAAATCATACCTAGTTAAGTCCGTATCTCCTTCATATAAAAGAATAGCTGAATCTTATATCGAAAATCTTAATAGCCTAATGAGAAAAGAGATGGAAGGAACTCCCCGAAAAAAATTAGGTTTATTTCTTAAGAATAAAAAATAAACTACTGTTTAACAATTATTTAAAAAGTGTGGAAAGCGTTTTTAGCTTTCCACATTTTTTTTTGATAAATCTTTGCATCAACAAATTAAGAAAACAGTTATGAACACATTAACACTCTACAATGTAGACGCAGATGATCTTATTATAAAGATCAAAACAATAGTAGAAAAAACTATTAACCAACAAAAAGAGATCTTGACAATGGAAGTTGAATTTCTTACTCGAGAAGAAACTGCAAGAATCTTAAAAATAGATTTAAGCACACTTTATCGTTGGACAACTAAAGGAATAATTTCTCAGTACGGACTGGGTAACAAACGCTATTACTTACGCTCTGAAATCGAACAGAAACTTCTAAGTAATAAATTAAACTAACCTCACTTATATTGGTTTAAACGACCTTTTATTAAACTGAATTTTAATAATTAAAAAAGTATCCAATATCAATAATGATAATCTGGACAGGGCTTCTCATGCCCAAAATGTAACTTTCAAATTTATATATTTATGAGTATTTTAAATGAAAAGTCTTACGTAGTATGTAAGCAAATAGAAAACTTAGAATTTACAGTTGCTAACGTTTTAAAAGAATTTCTTCATCAATTTTCAATAGTTGATCAAGACGATATTCTAATCTCGGCTCGAGATAAAAAACTTATATCAAATTTCATTTGTCTATCCGGATATGTTGAACGTTTTGAGAACGAAAACGACATATTTGAATATGAGAATCTTTCTGAAGATCAATTTAATGAACTATTAAACAGCAATTTAATTGCTAGTAATGCATATTCAGAAATAATAGAAACTCTGAATATTGATTTTAATTTATTTAAAGAACTATTGAACTCCGCTTTAGATTTATTTGTAATAGATAAACATGAAGATGTTTTTATTGGCAGTAGTCATTATTTAGCTCAATTTATGGTGAACAATTATCATAACATGAACTTTAATGATAAAATTTCTTTAAAAAATGATAAATCATTGTATGGTTTTAAAATTCTTAAACGTAATCTACCACTTGTCACAAAAGTAAATAGCTTAATTATTAATAGTCATTTAAATGGAATTTTTGAATTAATTGACTATGCTTTAAAAAACTTAAAGAAAACATCGAATTTTGATCAGTTTTATCAAGAGTATTGTGAAGACAATAATCTGAAGTTTATTATAAAATATATTTTTAAGGATATCGAATTAAAAGGATTAGATAATCGAAAAATAAGATTCTTTATCAATAAATTTAAAAAGGCAGCAAAAAATTATCTGGTGAATAAAACTTATGAAATTGACTATTTAATAAATTATTATGATTACGTATTAATAACTGAACTTGAAAAATACAAAATATTAAAAACAACGATAACTGATATAAATAGGATTGAAATAAGTCATCCGGAATATGTTCATTATTCATTTTTAAAAAGATTTATACAGGTTTATGGATTTTCAAAGACCATTATTACTGAAGACAATCCAATTTATCAAGTTATTCAAAAAACATATCAATATTACTTGATAAATAAAAGTGAACTATCATTTCAGGATTATAACGAAATCATTTCAGAAATTGGAATAAAACTAAATCAAGAAAGAAATGATTTAAATAAAATTGATTTTAATTATGATAAAAAAACATTTGAAATAATTGATTTATTAGTGAGTGAAAATCCGGAATTCACTATAACAAACAGTAATGGAAAAAAAGAATATTATTGTTCTACACATAATTTATTTTGGGCAGAGGTAATACCATTTATTATTGATGATCTAAAGAATGATGAATACTTATGGTTTGTTTTCAATAATCTTAATAAAGCGAATCTTGAATACGTAGTAAGTCATGACGTCAATTATAAAATACTTTTTAGAGATTATTTGAATCATGAAACTCAATTTATCAAAGATGAAAACATTGAAAAGGTATTAACAATAATTGATCAGATAAAAAAACTAAACTAGATTATTTAAAGGCTCCATTTGGAGCCTTTTTTAAAAAAATTAAATATGAAAAAGATTTTTATACCCAATAAAATCGATATCGAAAAAATAATAATTGCATCTAACAATCAATTTCTAAATAGCATAACTGGAAAATTAGAAAAGTACGATTTCGATATAAAAAAGCTAAGAATTGAATCTATTTATTATATTTTATATCTAATATTCTATTCAACAATTCATCGATTAAATGTTAAAAATCAAGAAGAAAAAAATAAATATGTAAATACCAATCAATTTATATTTAACGATGTGTATATTGATTTACCATCAACTTTATTACAATCTATTGATCGTGATTATCATAAGATCATGAAATTTCTTACTAATCAACATTTGAATTATGATAATTTATTATTTAGAAATGAATATAAAAATGGAAAATCATTTAGTTATTCTATGAACTATACTTATATTAATTCCGGATATAAAATTATTGATCTTTCAAGATTATCAATCATTAATAATATAAAAAAAAACTGCACAATATCGATCAAAGGGAAAATAATTGACAAGAAACTAAAAAAACTAAAAAATGATTTTCTAACTAAGTTCGATATCAATTTTGATAAACTTTCAAATAAATTAATGAGTCAAAATATTATTTCAGAATACTCATCACTAATATCTCTATTTGATTATCACAACGGAAAAAGATGGATGAGCTTAAATGATAAAACTGACGGTAGACTTCATACAAATTTCACTAATTTATCTTCACAATACAGAAAATTAATTACGAATAAATCTGAGGAAAATCTGGTTGAATTAGATATTGGCAGTTGTATTCCCTATTTATTTATTATCAGCTTAATGTATAATACTAAATTAAAAAATCTAATTATTGAAAATGATAATTTAGTATTATATCAAGAGATTTTTGAAGATAATATTAATTATTATACCAAAAATGAAATTATCGAACCATTAATTACAGAATTAAAACATGTTTATGTGGATATTCTTGATAATAATTTTTATAAACGCTTTACTACTGGCAGTGATTTAAAAAAAAGCGATATACTCAGTCTTTTCTTTTGTGAAATAGGAACTAAACCGAAAGTAGAACAAAAATTAAAAGAATTATATCCACATATTCATTATATACTAAATCAATTAAAAAATAATCAAACATGGATAAAAAAATATGGTTATCCACCATATGAAAATTGTAACAAGGTTTTAGCACATTATCTATTCCATATAGAAGCTTCAATTATGTTATTTAAGTTAATTGACAATATAAAAAAATACAATAAAAATATAGAAATAATAACTATACACGATTGTGTTATGATTTCAGAGAAATATTTAGATGAAGTAAAATTAATCATGGAAAATACATTTAAAGAACATATAGGTTTCCCTCCTAAATTAAAAGTAAAAATATTAGATTAACTATTACCATATTATGTTAGTAAAAACAGCTTAAACACTTATAAACAGTGATTTTAAAAAGTATAAAACCCTTTAGTAATTTATTTTTTTACTAAAGGGTTTGCTATTAAAACATATAAGCTACCGAAACTTTAAAATTGCTATTTTTTAATGTTCCTGTTACATCATAATCTTCTTCATTCTTAGATTTATTATAAGTATCAATTAATCCAAAATCATAGCCGATAGATAATTGATAATTATTTTTATATTCAACACCTGCTTTAAAACCTAAACCTAAGTCAAATCTTTTTAAACCAGAATCATCAGAAAAAGTGTCATACTTTGTATTTACATAGCTATCATAATACCAATCCGATTCTGCTACTTCCATCTTACCTCCAATTCCATAAGCGAAATAAGTACCCACACTACCTCTTAAATCCAAATCAGGATTAATATTATAAACATATCCAATATGAATTGGAACTTCAATATAATTAGCATTAATTTTATTTGAACCTAAATCACCAAAATCCATTTTAGCTCCTTTTGCAGAATATAGTACTGAACCTTCAATAAAGACATTTTCCGTAATAGATTTTTCCGCTTTTAATCCTAAATGAAATGAAGCTTTAGAATCAAAATTTGTCATGTTACTCAAATTTAAACCTCCAGTAACACCAAACCTTAAATCCTCTAAACTTTGTGCATTTACATTACTTAAAGCGAATGGTAATAAAAGACTTAAAATAAATATTTTTCTCATAATGTATATAGATAAATTTTATACAAATGTAGTTATTTTTTTTACTTTTAAGTATTATTGTTATTATGCTTTTTTTAATAATTATCAATACGTTACATTCAGAATATTATTAATGATTATATATTATTAATAAACGATATTAATTAAGCCAAAATAACATCCATTATTTTCTACTCATTAATTATACATACAATAATTCATTATTTATCAATGTTTTAAAATGATCAATTTAGAAAAAGAATAATTTTTTATAAAATCTGATTAATCCACTTGATTTTGATACATCTAAGATTTCAGAATCCGGAAAATTTTAAAAAATTTTTGAAGCAACATGCAGTGCCTTTATACGTTTAGAGGGAGGGAGGGCTATATAAGCGGATACGGAGGGAGGGGGTAAATATTTAAATTTTTCTAACCAATTAAAATTTCATATAGTTATGCTAAAATTATGAAAAATTGAAAAATAACATTTACCTTTATAATATATTGTTAAATAAAAAAATTATGTTTAATAAGTTTATAGTTGTTTTTATAATACTCTTAATTCTAATTCCAGTAATGATTATTGGTTTAACAAAACCTAAATCTAATTTTAATACCACAAAAAATTCTACTATTGAAAATGTTTATGATAGTGCAGAAATTAATAAACAAGTTTCAAAAAAAATAACAGTTTGTAGCATCTGTCACAAAACATTTACACATAATGGTTATAAAGAAATATCCGATGGAGTTTGGAGACCTCAATCAGATCCATATACTTCACAGATATGTAGCATAAATTGTGGCAAAAAATATACAAAGAAAGTACATGATTTAATTGATAAAGTTGAAGACAAATATAATAATGGAATAGATACACATTCTAATCAAGAATATCAAAGAGGAAATGATGGGAGAATTTACGAAACCAAAAAATGCAGTATGTGTTTCGGTAAAGGGTATACTGATTACGTAAATCCGGCTAATGGATATCCTAACGAAAGTTCCAGAGTAAGAAAAGGTATATAATACTTATCTTACAATTATGAAAGGAATAAA